>NZ_LSSO01000157.1:0-21011 GCF_001645205.1 Brevibacillus sp. SKDU10
TTTGTAGATATAACTTTTGGTGGTCTTATTTGTTTAAAAATGGCTTAAGCCATAGCTCTTCTCCATCCGTATTTAATATAAATTCTGATCGAATAGATTGTGAAAGATAGACGTTTGTTTTCCTTAATTTTACGCAACGAAGATTTGTCTGGGAGCCGTGCAAACAACATATGATCAGGCTTCGAATTAACTTCAATAATCCAAATTCGGCCACTCTTCTCAATTCCAAGGTCGATTTGAACGCAAAAAGAGTCGCGATACCAAACGACTCTTTTTGTATTTCAGATATGTTTTTTCACAGTTCTTATTTTTAAGGTCCCTTTCCCCGCTTTGCTAGGTGAATCTATTGCTACAGGGATACTCCCTCCCTATCTTCTCATTCGTATCCTTAAGCAGAAGTCGTATCTGGACTCTTAGGCGCTGATACATCATTTTCATATCCAGCAAGTGCAACTTTGATGTAAAGACTAAGGATTACACTGACAATAGCAGAAAGTACCATCGGGATATAGCTACTATCGGAAAAGCGATCAAACAGCAAACCATACATAAGTTGACCAAGTGGTATTGCAGCCATTGTCATGGATGTGACCAGTGCCATTACACGACCAAGCATTTCATTTGGTGTATCGTTTTGTAGCATGGTCATCCCAACGATAGAAAGAATCGTAATAGAAGCCATGATACCAAATCCACATGTTGTAAATATCCAGAACGGAATTGTTGCATCTGGGAAAATACTTGTGAAGGATGGAAGAATGGAGCCACTAGTGGCTAATAGGAAAATACCTGATAGAAAAAGCATGGACACAAAAGCGTTTTTCACAGTCAGTTTTTTCGTTAATAGACTCAAGGCGATCGGAGCCATGAGACTACCAGCCATGATTACTCCTTCGCTCAATCCGTACATTTGATCCGACATTTTCAAGCTTATTTTCGTGATATAGGCAATTCCCACTGTAAAAATCGGCGATATGAACACATTTGCAATAAGAGTCGCAAAGATTAATTTACCAAGATATTGGCTCTTCCCTACGAATTTGAGTCCTTCTTTTAAATCATTCCCAAAGTCCTGAACGATGCTGGAGGATTTGTCACGGATTGTTTGTGGGATAACCATAAACATTTCAAGAATAGCCGCCAATAAAAAACTAACTCCATTGATTAGCAGAAGAGCATCCAAGCCTAAGGTCCCATATAATATTCCTGCAAGAATAGGACCTGTCATATTAGCTAGCGTCATGAACAAGCTATTAAGCGAATTGGCATTAAGAAGCTGTTTCTCCCCTACTAATGAAGGTATAGATGCTTGCACAGCCGGTTCGTAAAAAGCAGTGAAAACCGACAGTAAAATTACCCCTATGTAGATTGCTGGCAAGTCTAGTAGTCCGTTTTTAGACAAGAATAGCATCACACCGACGATAATCGCACAAAGAATGTCCAGTACAATCATAATATTTCGGCGACTAAACCGATCAGCGAATACACCAGCGATTGGTCCCAGTAGAATGGTTGGGATTAATGACATAACCAGAACAGAAGCAAATAATGTACCTGATCCAGTAATCCCAAGGACATACAAGGAAAGAGCAAAACGCTGGATGATACTGCCTGTAAACGAAATAACTTGGCCAATCATGAGCAAGGTAAAATTTTTATTGGTAAACAACGATTTCATTTCTCCCATGCTTGTTCTCCTTACAATGAGATAAAAGAAAGGAACTGGGAGTATTCCACGCTATAAAACACCCCAGTTCCATGTAAAACTTTACTTCTTAATGGGATACCTCAACCTGATGCAGCAATTCCAAGATTTCATGAATTAGATAGGCATGTTGTTTGGCATATTGCTTGTCAACCATTTCATGGTGCGTAGAAAAGCCCTGGTATTCCATATAGGTACCCATTGTCGACTTCTTCCATTTTAGTTCCTCTTCCCGTTCAATCTCTTTTGCTAATATGAGATGAATGCTTGCCTCAACCATACCGTCATTGATGATGGTATTGAGCAATGCACCGTAATTCTCGATGTTTTGAACAATTCTGTTCCGTATGCTCGCTACCTTGAATATTTCATTCTCTTCTGCCGCTTTATCAATCAGTGCTACATTTTCACGAATTTCTTCATCATTTACAAGCTGATAATCGGTTTGCCTTAGCGTATCTAAAAGAATGATTCCCTGAACGTGGTGACCTTTTTCTTCTAGTACTTTGGCAACCTCGAACGCCAAATTTCCCCCTGCTGAATACCCCATCAGTAGATATGGCCCCTCTGGTTGGATATTCAAAATGTGATCGACATATTCATTAATCAGATAGTCATGCGCAATAAAATCAAATGAATAGATCGAGTAATCGGGAAGCTCGCTTGCAATTTCTTTAAATGCAGCCCCTAAACCAGCGATTGGCGGGAAGGCAAAGACGATTGGTTTTCCTCCTTCATTTAGCAGGGTAACAGGAATTTCTTCATCCACCTGAACATATTGCACTACGGTCAGCTTCTCGGCTAGTTGGCGAATGCTGCGGTAGCGGAATACAAGCTGAAGTGGCATTTCTATTCCGATATCTCTACTAATAGCGGAGACAAGCTGAACTGCTTTGAGAGAGTGTCCACCTAGCTCAAAGAAATCCGACTCTACACTGATTTGTTTCAGACCAAGCACTTCTTCCCAGATAACCGCAAGCTTCTCCTCCATCTCAGTCTGCGGAGCAATGTACTCATTACCGATAACCATATTTTCTTCAGGTGCCGGTAAAGCCTTTTTATCAATCTTACCGTTTACCATCAGCGGCATGCTCTTTAGTTGAACAAAATAAGAAGGAATCATATAGGCTGGTAGAGTTTTTGCCAGTTGCTCTCGCAGCTCGGAAACCGTAATTGTCCGTTTTGCTTCGAAGTATGCACATAATTGATTTTGACCTGTTGTATCCTGAGTAACAGTCACTACCGCCTCCGCAATATCTTCAAGCTCTAGAATATGAGATTCAACTTCAAGTAACTCGATGCGGAAGCCACGAACTTTGACTTGATCATCAATACGGCCTAAAAACTCAATGTTTCCATCAGGAAGCCATCTAGCTAAATCACCTGTTTTGTATATCTTTTCACCTGCAACAAATGGGTTCGTAATGAACTTCTCTGCCGTCAAATCAGGACGATTGAGATAACCGCGGGCAAGCCCTACTCCTCCAATGCATAACTCTCCTGGTACTCCAATAGGCTGTAGCTGATTTGTTTGATTCAGGATATAGATTTGTGTATTAGCTACTGGACGTCCGATCGGTAGTGCCCCATCGAATCGTTCCTCTGCAACCCACTCTGTTGATTGAATAGTAGTCTCTGTTGGTCCATATGCATTGATGAAACGAACATAATCTCTCCATGCTTTGGCTACTCCAGGTGTCAAAGCAGAGCCACCTGTTGAGACAAAACGAAGTGAAATGAGTCTTTCCGGGTTGACTACACTAGCGAATGCTCCAGGTATTTCTGCTACTGTTATTAGGTGTTTATTGATAAATTTCTCATACAACGCAGGGTCTTGAGTTGTCTCCTTGGTCGGGATGTATAGCTCCGCCCCATTGTGTAAGGCCAAGAAAATTTCCATGATGGATGGATCAAACGATTGGCTTGTGTATTGAATGATACGGTCTTGCTCGCTCACGCCATATTCTGCTTTGATATGATCTAATAGGTTAACCACTCCGCGATGCTCTAGCATGACACCTTTCGGCTTACCTGTTGTTCCGGATGTATAGATGATATAGGCAAGATTCCTTGGTGAAGCTGGCAATGCTAGATTTTGTGGTTCCCCTTGGAACAGAGACTGGTCATGCAATGGAATAATTTCAAGGCTGTCTGAAATGTTGGCTTGTACGTCTATGGTTGTGTGCGTCAGCAGAATTTGTGCTTGACTATCTTCGAGAATAAAGCGAATCCGCTCCATTGGATATGCGGGATCGATTGGGACATAAACACCATTCGCTTTAAGAACAGCTAAAATAGCGATATACATTTCAAGAGAGCGGTCAGCCATAATTGCTACGTTATCCTCCGCCTTTATCCCTTTTGCAACTAGTACACGCGCCAATTGATTTGCTTTTTCATTCAACTCCTGATAAGTCAAAGCTTGTCCTTCATAATAGAGAGCTCTATTAGCTGGGTGTAATTCTGCTTGAGCTTCAAAGAGCTGATGAATCGTCTTATCAGATCGGAAAACCCTATTTGTATCATTGAATTTTGTTACCAATTGATGTTTTTCCCTATCTGTCACCATGTCTATATCAGCTAAAATGACGTGAGGGTTCTTACTAATTGCATGTAGTACCTGTGTAAAATGGTCTGCGAAACGCTCCATACTTTCACGCTTAAACAATTTCGTGCAATAGTTTAGATCAATACCAATTCCTTCTTCTGATTCATGAGCAGTCATAGTAAGGTCAAAGGTCGCTATATTTTGCTTGGTTTCATATAACGAGACCTTGGCTTCACCAAAGGCTAATCCGCTTTCTGGACCATCCATATTTTGGAGAGTGAACATAACATCAAAGAGTTGATTACGGCTCATGTCACGTTTGAGGTCTAGTTTTTCTATCAGCTCTTCAAATGGATAGTCTTGATTCTCATAGGCATGAAGCGCTGTATCTTTTATCTCAGCTAGGAAGGTCGAAAAATGCTTCTCGGTTTCTGGGAACCCACGCATGACTAACGTTCCTACAAACATCCCTACAATTTGTTGTAGATCAGTATGTGGACGTCCAGCTATCGGGCTACCGATAAGAATGTCATTTTGACCACTGTATTTGGCAAGCGTAACCTGTAATGCTGCTAGTAATACCATATACATAGTCGTACCAGTCTCCATGGCCAGTTGTCGTAGAGCGCTTGATAGTTCCTTGTCCACAGTAAATGGAACATTGTCACCATCATAGCTATAAACAGGCGGTCTTGGATAATCTGTTGGCATTTGGAGAACTGGCAAGTCGCCGGAAAGATTCTCAAGCCAATACAGCTCTTGCTTCTGCATTTCATCCGATGTAAACATTTTTTGTTGCCACATAGCAAAATCTTTATATTGGATGGATAATGCGGGTAGTTCTTCTCCTGCATAAATTTTAGCTAGCTCTGTGAGTATGATACTCATTGAAACCCCGTCAGAAATGCTATGGTGCATATCAAGCAATAAAAGATGTTCCTTATCCTTATAAGTGACAAGGTGCGCTCTCAAAAGCGGCGCTTGATTCAAATCAAATGGTTGTGTAAATGTGGAGACGAGTTGATTGCACTCATTCTCTGCCCCTACTGTATGAACCAAATGGAACATTGCAGATTCATGAACCATCTGTCTCATTTGTCCATCTGTCCAATCAAAAGATGTCCGCAAGCTTTCATGACGATTGATTAGTTCTCGGAATGAGCTTTCCAGTCGAGCAGCTTCAATATCACCTGAGAGTCTCAAGGCCATTGGCATATTGTAGCTTAGCTCAGCTCCTTCCAACTGTGTTAGGATAAGTAAGCGTTTTTGAGCGGATGAGACTGGATAACTTTCTGCTATCTCCACAGGGTGTATTTCCTCAAAGGCACTCTTCTGTCCTTGACTGATTAGTGTGGCCATTTCTTCGAGTTTTGTGTGTTTAAAAATCTCACGAAGAGATGTCTCTGTTTCAAATTCTTTATGAATCTTCGAGAGGAGTACAGTCGCTTTTAATGAATGCCCTCCCAGTGCAAAGAAGTCATCAAGGACACTGATTCGTTCTACACTCAATACCTCTTGCCAAATCGAAACCAGCTTAGATTCGATTTCATTGCGTGGGGCCACATAAACTGCTCCTGTGTCAACAGTTTTGTCTGGTTTTGGCAGACTGCGCTTATCGATTTTCCCGTTGAGTGTCACAGGCATTTTCTCCAATTTAATGAAGAATGCCGGAATCATATAGGAAGGCAGGCTTTGCTCAAGATAGTGACGCAATTGGGTAATGGCTATGCTATTCGTGCTGACAAAATAAGCGCATAAATCAGTTAGCCCTCTCTCATCTGTAAGAGCAAGGACGACCGCTTCAGTGATGTCCTCGTGTGATAGCAAGTGGGCCTCAATTTCTCCTAGCTCTATTCTAAAGCCACGGACCTTTACCTGATCATCTACACGACCAAGATACTCAATATTTCCATCAGGAAGCCATCTTGCCAAGTCACCTGTTCGATACATTTTTTCGCCAGGAACAAATGGATTGTCTACAAACTTTTCACGCGTTAGCTCAGGACGATTGAGATAGCCCCGTGCCAGCCCTACTCCACTTATGCAAAGTTCTCCCGGAATGCCAATCGGCTGCAATTGATAATCGACTCCAACAATGTAGATCTGGGTATTATCAATTGGACGCCCAATCGGTAAGATTCCATCTGCTCTTTCTTCTGTTACCCAGCCTGTTGCCTGGATAGACGCTTCAGTTGGCCCATAAGCATTGACGTATACTGTCCGGTATTTCCATGCTTGAACAAGATCGGTAGTGATTGCAGACCCGCCCGTAAATAAAAGGCGCAAGGATGTTATGTTATCAGGATTTACATGTACGAGGAAGACAGGTGGTAAGGCCGCCACTGTAATATGATGACGATTCACGTAATCTTCAAACAGGGCAGGGTCTTGAGTCGTTTCCTTCTTAGGCACGTACAACGTTGCTCCATTTAACAAGCAAGCAAAAATTTCTTTAACAGATGCATCAAAAGAAGGACTAACATATTGTAAAACGCGATCTTCCTGATACATGCCGTAATGATCAAAAATATGCTGCTTTAGCTTAACAACCCCGTGATGCTCCAGCATTACACCTTTTGGCTTTCCTGTTGTTCCAGATGTATAGATGACATATGCTAGATCAGTTGGTGTGATTGATAGCTTCAGATTAGTAGTATCTCCCTGATACAGCCTATCATCTGTAAGCTCTACAATTTTGCCCTGATACGTAGCGATATTCATATGAACGGATTCAAGCAAATGACTTTGGGTCAACAGAACCTTAGCTTGACTATCTTCTAAGACATATGCGATTCTCTCACCTGGATAAGCTGGATCAATTGGTAAATAGGCTCCTCCAGCTTTTAGAACGGCCATAATCGCCACAATCATTTCGATGCTTTTGTCTGCCATAACTGCAACAATTTGGTCTGTTCCTACTCCAAGTGCAACTAATTCTCGTGCCAACTGGTTTGCCTTATCATTTAACTCTTGATACGTTAGTTGATCACCCTCAAAGTAAACAGCAGGATGATTTGGATGTTTCATGACCAGCTCTTCAAAAATCTGCGGAATCGTCTTGTCTTTTTCAAATGGAGCCTGCGTATGGTTAAATTCCACTAGTAATTTTTGTCTTTCTTCAGCTGAAACAATGTCTATTTCACTAACTTTACTAGATGGATCTGCTAGAATGCTTCGGGCGATTTGTTGCAGATTAGCTGCAATGCCCTCCATCATTTGCTTGTTGTAGACATGTGCGTTGTACATAAACTTAATATAAAGCTTCTCACCAGGTCCCACTGCTATATTAAAATCGTAGTTCGTTTGCTCATATACCTCCATTTGCTGGAAGTTAATTTCTACCTTTTTAGCTAAATGAATATGGTTATCTTCTGCTGGAGTCGGATAATTTTCAAAAGCAATCAAATGATCAAGCAAGCCCTGGCGTAATTCACTTGTGGATTGAATCTCGGCAAGTGAGAGATAGTCATAATCAGCAGAAGTAAGGGCATCTTCTTGTACCTGATGCAATACTTGAGTAAATTTTGTCTCTGCATCTAGTTGTATACGAACAGGAATGGAATTGATAAATAAACCGACCATTTGCTCAATACCTGTAACATTAGCATTCCGACCAGAGACTACAGCGCCGAATACTACATCATTGGTACGATTATATCGAGCTAGCAATATACCCCAGATCGTTTGGAATACGCTGTTTAAAGTGGTTTGGTATTGCTTGGCTATCTGCTCTAAACCACTTGTCATAGCTTTATCGAAGCAAAACTCATACAATTCTGTCTGGTATTCTACAGCTTCAGTCTTTCTTTCCTTTGGAATTGTAGCCAGTTGTTCGTACCCTGCCACATATTCCTTCCAATACGAGATTGCTTCTGCTTTATCTTGTTTTTCCAGCCAATTGATGTAGTCACTATACGGATAAACCGGACCAAGTGATAACGGAAGATCATTAAGCAGAGAATGGTACGTATGAATAAATTCTCCCATGATGATCGGTATGCTCCAACCATCTGTAAGAATATGATGGAAGCTTAAAATCATAAGATATTCCTCTGCCGCTGTTTGCAGGATAGCCAATCGAATGAGCCTATCACTAGATAGCTTAAACCCGCGTTCTTTATCCTGTTGTTTAAAACCTTCTATATACTTCACTCGATCCTCTTGAGCGAAAGCGGAGATATCTTCAAAGCGAACAGTGGCTTTGCGCTCGTTAAGAACTACTTGCAGTGGACGTGTTAGGTCTTTTTGCACAAATATGGAACGTAACACATCGTAGCGTTGGATGATCGAATTAAAGGCTTGTTCCATTTTAGAAAGATCCATATGCCCTGATAACGGCAAGCTGTATTGCTCCACATACATAGAGGTGTTTGTATCTAGGTTTGCATGGAATAGCATTCCTTCTTGCATAGGAGAAAGTGGATATAGCTTGCTGGTTTCATTGGTTCCCAGTTCAGATAGTATATAAGTTCGGATTGTATCCCACTCTTCAATAGATAACCCTGCATAACCTAAGTCAGAAGGAGTTAATTCCGGTGTTGCTTGGCTCGTGCAATGCTTGATGATGAGAAGGAGGTTTGATGTGAAGACTTCGATTAGCTTTTCAATGCTCTCCTTCTGGAAGGCAAGATGGTTATATACAAATGACAATTGCAGCTTGCCTCCAACGGTAGCGCCAGTAATATCGATTAATTGCTCCCGATTCATCTCTGGATTTACAAGGCAACCTCTCGACATTTTTGAAATGGTAAATACGTCTGTTGTTACCTCTTGGTCAAACTGGCCTAAGTAATTAAAACTTATTTCTGGATGTATGGTAAACGACATATCTAGCTTTTGATCTACTGGGGTCAAATACTTAAGTATGCCGTAGCCAATCCCTTTATTAGGAATTTTGCGCAAGGTT
Organism: Brevibacillus sp. SKDU10; assembly: GCF_001645205.1. NCBI lineage: Bacteria > Bacillati > Bacillota > Bacilli > Caryophanales > Paenibacillaceae > Brevibacillus > Brevibacillus sp. SKDU10. The sequence goes on from NZ_LSSO01000157.1 coordinate 9,160, forward strand.
TCTTTGACCTGTTTTATTCCGTAAGAAATGTCTGACACCTTAGACATAGGTAGCAGGACTGGGAAGGCAGATGTAAACCAGCCGATTGTTCGATTGATGTCTATCTCTTCCATGATATCCTCGCGACCGTGTCCCTCAAGTAAGATAGCTATTTCATTATTTGACGTCCACTCTTTAAGCGTTATCCCAAGCGCTGTTAGCAGGATGTCGTTCATCTCAGTACGATAGGCACGATGCACGTCTGTTAATAGAAGGGCTGTATCCGTCTCGGAAAGTTCCATTGATAGAGTAGAACTATCCTTCATACGGTTATGACTAGTTATGAAATCAGTTGGGATCGGATCAATGCTTGTTTGTTCTAGTTGATTCCAATAACTCTTCTCTCTAAGTAGTACCTTACTTGTAGAGTAATTCTCCAATTGTTTTGCCCATTCTTGTAACGAAACGGTCTTCGCAGGGAAAACGATCGACTTCCCATTTTGTGCTTGTTCATAACCTGTTGTAAAATCCTCCAGTAAGATACGCCACGAAACTCCGTCAATGACAAGATGATGAATGGCGATCAGAAGATGATCACCTTCTGTAGTTTTGAATAAGCCTAATTTGACCAACGGCCCTTGATGCAGCAAGCCCATACTGCTTTGAATACGATTTGCCTCTTGTTCAATCCGTACAGCCACTTGTTCTTCGTTTAATTCCTCTAACAAATCGATAACATCTATAGTAAAAGAGGCTTCCGTATCATTGATTCCTCGATTTACTTGTTTTGCATCATTATCGTTTGGAGTAAAGGAATAGGCCATACGTAACGCATCGTGATGATGGATAATTTGGGTAAATACTTGACGAACATGCTCTACGTTAAATCCTTCTGGTCGGAAGAGGAAGTTCGCCTGATTAAAATGATGCAGGCTTGTACTGTGTTCCGTGAATAACCAGCGTTGGATTGGTGTCAGCGGTACGTCTCCTTCAATCGCTGTTTGATCGAAGGTTTGAGTGCCAGCCTTTACATACGAACCTAACTGTGCAATCGTCGGATTTTTAAACAGATCGCTAATTACCAGTCTCTGACCTTCCTTATGCAGGCGGGAGGAAATTTGAATCGCCTTGATTGAATCCCCGCCTATTTCAAAGAAGTTATCATGAATACTGATCTGTTCTACTCCTAGAACAGCTTGCCAGATACTTGCAAGCGTTGCTTCTATTTCATTTCGTGGCGCTACGTATTCTCTACCAGTTGAATTTGATGTAGCTGGCTTTGGTAATTGTTTTTTATCAACTTTTCCGTTTACCGATACCGGTATGCTATCTACCTGAACAAAGTATGCTGGAATCATGTAAGAAGGTAAATGTTGTCCAATTTGATGTCTTATATCAGCTATATTGATTTCATGATCAGCAACGATATATGCACATAAATCGGGTTGTCCCTCTTCATTCGTAAAGGATATTACTACTGCTGCGTGGATCTCATCAAGAGAAAGCAAGTGTGCTTCAATCTCTCCTAATTCGATACGGTAGCCGCGTATTTTTACCTGATCGTCTATCCGACCAAAGTATTCGATCATTCCGTCAGGTAGCCATCTTACTAGGTCTCCTGTTTTGTACATGCGTTCGCCTTCTGCAAATGGATGCTCAACAAACACTTTTTCGGTAAGCTCTGGTTTATTGAGATAGCCACGGGCTAGGCCTGCTCCGCTAATGCATAATTCACCTAAGACACCAATCGGTTGCAACTGGTTCTGCTTATTAAGAACATAGGCTTTCGTATTTGGAATAGGGCGACCAATCGGTAAAGCCTCATCTTCACGATCTGTACCAATCCATGTAGTAGCTATAACAGACGATTCAGTCGGTCCATAGGCGTTCATATAGGTCGTCCGATTCTTCCAAGTAGCTACAATTTCATTATTCGATGCAGAACCGCCCGTTAGTAGAAGACGCATTGATGATAATTTGTTCGGCTCCACGTTGCCGATATATACAGGTGGTAGTAGGCCTATCGTAATTTGGTGAGCCTCTATATAGTCCCCAAAAGCAACCGGATCGTAAATTGTATCTTGGGTTGGAATGTATAAAGTTGCTCCTGTTAGTAAACTAATCATGAATTCCCAGACAGAAACATCGAAAGAAGAGCTTGCAAATTGCACCATACGATCGCCGATGCCAATGTCAAAGTCTGATTGGTAATAGGTTTTCAAGCTAATGATTCCGTGGTGCTCAACCATAACCCCTTTTGGTTTACCGGTAGTACCTGAAGTATAGATCACGTAAGCTAGGTCTGTTGGTGAAGCTTGTATGTCTACATTAGCTACTTCACCCTGATAGAGTTTTTCGTCATCTATATCGAGGATATAACCATCAAAAGGCACTTTGTCCATAAGATGCTTCTGAGTAAGTAGAACATTTGCATTGCTGTCCTCCAGCATATATTGAATCCGATCTGCCGGATAGACAGGATCAATTGGTACATACGCACCGCCAGCTTTGAGTACGGCTATAATCGATACAATCATTTCCAGTGATCGATTTGTCATGATAGCAACAATCTTGTCCTTGGCTACCCCTTTTCTCATTAACAGGCGTGCCAATTGATTTGCTTTTTCATTTAATTGCTGATAAGTGAGCTGTTTTCCCTCAAAATAAACGGCTACCTGCTCTGGTGACAAGGCTGCTTGTTTATCAAATAGCTGCTGTATCGTTGCTTGGGTATCGAACTCTCTGTCAGTATCATTAAATGTGAAGAGAAGCTGTTCTTTTTCTGCTGGTGTGACCATGTCAATTTGAGAAATTTGAATATCGAGATTATTGACAATGGAACGCAATACTTGAACGAAATGTCCTGCTAAACGATCAATGGTGTCCCTTCTAAATAGTTTCGTACTGTAGTTTAAGTAGCAATTGATCTCTTCTCCTACTTCAAATGCCGCTAATGTAATATCAAATTTAGCTAGATTGAAGATGGCTTCGTAAGGAGTTGTTGCAACCCCATCTATTTTCAGCATTTCATTGCCGACGTTTTGTAAGGCAAACATAACGTCGAATAACGGATTGCGGCTCATGTCACGATTAACATCAAGCTTTTCCACGAGTTCTTCAAACGGATAATCTTGATTTTCAAACGCTTGCAAAGTGCTTTCTTTTACCTCTTTAAGATAGCTGGTAAATGTCTTTTCGAAAGCAGGGAATCCTCTTAGAGCAAGTGTTCCAACAAACATTCCGACCGTTTCCACAACATCAGCATGTTGTCTGCCTGCCACAGGGCTTCCTACAATAATCTCTTCTTGCCCGCTGTATTTAGCAAGCAAGACCTGGAACGTTGCAAGCAGAAGCATATACATGGTTGTACCCGTTTGCGAGGTGATTTGATGAAGGTCCTTGGTCAAATCAGCATCGATGTCAAACGAAACAATGTCTCCTTCAAAGTTTTGGATTGATGGTCTAGCATAATCTGTCGGCATTTGAAGTGTCGGTATTTCTCCTTCAAATGTTTTTAGCCAATAAGCCTCTTGCTTTTGCATCATATCAGTCTGGTATAGCTCTTGTTGCCATGCCGCAAAGTCCTTGTATTGAATTCGTTGACTAGGTAGCTTTTCCCCAGCATACAGCTTCGATAGCTCACGAAGTAGGATGTTTGTGGAGACACCATCTGAGATGATATGGTGCATATCAATCATGAGGATATGCTCATCTTCTTTTATGGTGACTAATTCCATTCTAAATAACGGAGCTTGATTTAGATCAAAAGGCCTAATAAATGACTGTACTGCACTAGCTATGGCTTTTTCATGAGTTGAATGATCAGTGGACAGCTCTTTGCAAGACATGTTGAAATCAACAGATGGATGAATAATTTGCACAGGCTCCCCATCAATCCAATCAAACGAAGTACGCAGACTCTCGTGACGTTGTATCAGACTTTTGCATGCTTCTTCCAATCGATCCCGGTCGATATAACCACTTAATTTGTATACAACAGGCATATTGTAGGCTAATTCTGCACCCTGCATTTGGGCAATAATTAACACGCGCTTCTGCGCAGAGGACACCGCATAATAATGGCTTGGCTTAATCGGTTGTATTTCCGAATAATGAGTCTTCTGTGTATTTGTAATGAGTGTTGCCAATGAATCTATGGTTTTATATTGGAACAGATCACTTAGTGCAATTTGTACATCACATTCTTTATGCAATCTAGATGCAAGAATGGTAGCCTTGAGAGAATGTCCGCCGAGTTCAAAGAAATCATCATGTATTCCGATAGGACTGATTCCAAGCAATTCCTGCCATATCGCAACCAGCTTTTCTTCTAATTTTGTGCGTGGAGCGATATATTCAGCAGTTTTTCCAATGAATTCGTCTTTTGGTAACGTTTTTCTGTCAATTTTACCGTTTGGAGAAAGCGGCATTTTTTCAAGCTGAATAAATCGTGCTGGAATAAAGTAGCTAGGCAGGTCATTTGCTAAAAAGTCCCGCAAATCAGTGAAGTCTAGTTCTTTCGTAGCTACAAAATAGGCACACAGATATTTTTCCCCTTGACTATCTTCACTTGCAATCACAACGGTTTCCTTTATACCCTCGAAAGCTAATATCCGGGTTTCGATCTCCCCAAGCTCTATACGGAAGCCTCGAATTTTCACCTGATGATCGATACGACCCAAATATTCAATATTTCCATCCGGCATCCATCGTGCAAGGTCCCCGGTACGATACATTCGTTCTCCGCTTATATATGGATTCGAAACAAATTTTTCCATGGTTAGCTCCGGCCGATTTAAATAACCACGTGCTAATTGTACCCCGCCAATGCAAAGTTCACCTGCTACTCCAACAGGCTGGATCTGATTTTCTTTACTGACAATGTATAACTGCGTATTATCAATCGGTTTTCCGATCGGTACAGTATCCATTTTCTCTTCTACGGAGCATTCAAATACCGAAACGTCTACAGTAGCTTCTGTTGGTCCGTATAAATTCACTAATTTAGTCTGGTACGCATTGTGAAGAAGGGATTGGAAACGTTCTACATGCGCGACTTGCAATGCCTCACCAGAAGCAAAGACCGTACGCAAGCTTGCCAGTCTTTGGATTTCCGATACGTGTAAATTGACATGCTCCAGGAAGGCATGAAGCATCGACGGTACAAAATGCATGGTAGTCACACGCCGGTGTTCAATTGCATTTACAATAGTAGACGAATCCTTTTCTCCTTCTGGTATGAGGAAGCACACCTTGGCTCCTACAAATGCCCACCAGAACATTTCCCATACAGAAACATCGAAGGTAAACGGAGTCTTTTGCAAGATGACATCATTTTCAGTGAGCGGATATGCTTTTTGCATCCAGAGCAGTCGATTAAGGACAGACGTATGTTCAATCATGGCGCCTTTTGGTTTACCAGTCGAACCAGACGTATAGATAACATAAGCCAGATCGGTCGCTTGATTCACATGTTTTATATTGGTGTTGTCTGTGTGATATGCAGCAGGTTGATCTATCTCGATGACAAGACCATTAAAATCGACTAGTCCATTGTATTTTGATTGGGTTAATAAGATTTGTGCCTTACTGTCTTCTAGCGTAAATCCCAAACGATCCTGTGGATGCTTCGGATCTAGTGGCAGATAAGCTCCTCCTGCCTTCAAAATCCCCAAAATACCGATTATCATCTCAAAGGAGCGATCAAGCATGATTCCTACAATACTGTTCGGTGTTACACCATTCGCTCGTAGTGTTCGAGCTAGCTGATTCGTACGCTCATGTAACATCCGATAGGTTAATTCTTCATTCTCAAAATAAACAGCGGTATTGTCGGGAATTCTAGCAGCAGTTTCTTCAAATAGCTGATGAATCGTCTTATGACGTGGGTAATCTGCTGTTGTTTGATTAAATTCATAGAGGATCTGATGTTTCTCAGCCTCAGATAAGATATTGATATTGCCTAGCTTCATTTCTGGATGGGAAACAACCGCACGTGCCAATTCTGTCAAGTGGGAAGCTATGCTTTCTACAAGCTGAGGCGCATAGATTTGTTCGTTGTATCTAAAATTTACATATAGCTGATCATAAGGGGCAACGAGCACATTGAAATCATAGTTTGTCTGCTCAAATACCTCCATCCTTGCAAACTCAAAGTCCAATCTCTGCTGATTGGAGGAAACTCGTTCTTTGTCAGGCGTTGGATAGTTTTCAAAGACGAGAAGATGGTCTAATAATCCTTGCTTTAAGGAGCTCATAGACTGTATGTCGGCAAGTGATAAATAGTCGAATTGAGACGCAGCAGTTCCACGTTCTTTTACCTGTTGTAATAACTCAGTAAAGCTTAGTTCGGCAAAAGGCTGCACACGTACAGGTATTGTATTGATAAACAAGCCTACGATTTGTTCAATACCTTGTATATCTGCGTTTCGGCCAGAGACGACAGCGCCAAAAACAACATCGTCTACTCCGTTATAGCGACCTAAAAGAATGCCCCATAGGCTTTGGAAAACATTGTTTAATGTAGTATGATGTTGTTTTGCCAATCGTTCTAGTCCAAGCGTCGTCTCTTCATCAAAATGGAAAAGATGGTTAGCTTGAACGTAGTTTCTTGTTTTCTGCGAGCGCCATTTCGGTAGAGTAGCTAGCTGCTCATATCCGAGAAGTTCATTTTTCCAATAAGCAATAGCATCTTCTCTGTCCTGCTTCTCCAACCATTCAATATAGTCGCTATATGGATAAACAGCATGAAGCTGAATGGCTGTATTGTTCAGCAGGGAATGGTAGATTCGTACCAGTTCATCCAATAAGAGAACAAAGCACCAGCCGTCCATAATGATATGATGGAAGCTTACGAGCAATTGATAGGTGTCCTCCCCTGTTTTTAACACCGAAAGGCGTAGGAGTACGTCCTTATGGATCGCAAATCCTTTCTGCTTATCCTTTTCTTTGTAGGAATGAAGATATGATTGCTGGTTGACCTCGTCTAGATGAGAAATGTCTTCAAACCGGATGGTTGACTTCCGCTCCTGCAGAACAACCTGTACCGGGCGTTTCAGTTCCTGATGGATGAACACAGTTCGTAATACATCATAGCGAGCTAGTACCGCGTTTAAACTTTGTTCAAGAAGAGCTAGATCAAGGGTACCATGAAGCGGGATGCTATTTTGCTCAAAATAGGCGGGACTGTCAGGCTGTAATTCAGAATGAAATAGCATACCTTCCTGCATGGGTGACAGCGGATATATTTTGTTAATGCTTGTCTGACCAATCATCTCTTGTACTATTGCTTGAATGCTTTCGAATTCCTCGATAGAGAGATTCTGGGCCCCTACATCGGATGGAGTCAGCTCGCTTGTCGTTTTTGTTACGCAATGGTCAACAAGTTGGAGCAGATTTGTCTTAAACTGGTCGGCAATGTGTTGAATAGTGGATTTATGATATGCGTGATGATTGTAGGTGAAAATCATTTGCAGCTTACCATTGAAAATTCCACCATTGCATTCTAGTAATTGATTACGCACAAAGTATGGACTGATGGAATCACCGTTAGACATCTGTGAAGAAGTGAACACCTCTGTTGCAGTGTCTTGATCGAATTGCCCCAAATAGTTAAAGCTAATCTGTGGCTGTAACGTAAACGACATTGATTCAGTATGCTCTTTTGGGGTTATATATTGTAAGATACCGTAACCGATACCTTTATTTGGAATGCTTCTCAATGCTTCTTTCGTAAGCTTCATTTGTTTCGACAATTCATCTTCTTTGATTGGCAGAATAACCGGATAGGCAGATGTAAACCAGCCAATCGTACGAGTAACATCCATATTTGCAATGATATCTTCACGACCATGTCCTTCGAGTAATAGGAGTACGTTCGCTTCTCCTGTCCAGTTTTTCACGGTGAGACCTAATGCAGTCAATAAGAGGTCATTGATTTCAGTGTGATAAGCATGGTGTACATCTTTTAATAGCTGTTTAGTCTGTTGTGGAGTAAGTTCTATGTGAATATCCGAGCTATCCTTTTTGAGATTATTTGTAATAGGTCCGTCAGTTGGTAACGGCTGAATTGCAGTTTGCTCCAACTGTCTCCAATAAGGTATTTCTTTAAGAAACGCCTTGCTTGCCGCATAGGATTGCAACTGATTCGACCATTCTTTAAACGAGACTGTTTTTGATGGAAGCAAGAGAGCTTCTCCTTTAGCTGCTTGGCTATAGCCTGTTGATAAGTCCTCCAATAAAATACGCCACGAGACTCCATCTATAACCAAGTGATGAATCACGATCAATAAATGATCTCCTGAAGCCGTTTTAAACAAACCAATCTTAACCAACGGCCCCTGATTTTCGAGATTGATGCTTGTTTGAAGATGATCAGCATGCTGTTTAATTTGATCTTTTATGACTGCTTCGTTTGGTTCATCGGTCAAATCAATTATTTCAAAATCAAAACGATCAGTAGTGAATGCTTGATTTACCTGCTGAATGCTTACATTTTCTAGAGTTGAATAGGTCATTCGTAATGCATCATGGTGCTCGATGATACGCTCAAACACCTGTCTAATTATTTCAGCATCAAACCCTTCTGCCCGATACAGCATATTAGCTTGATTAAAGTGATGTCTATTGTTTCTTTGATTCTGGAAGAACCAATGCTGAATAGGAGTAAGAGGAACATCACCTACCACCATGCCCTGATCATAGGAGTTTTTCACTACCTTGACGTATTTGCTTAGCTCGGCAATAGATAGATGCTTAAATATATCGCGCATTTCTACTTTTAAGCCATCTTTATGCAGACGTGCTGAAATTTGAATGGCTTTAATCGAGTCTCCACCGATCTCGAAAAAGTTGTCCATAATGCTGATGCGCTCTACCCCGAGAACTTTTTCCCATGCGCTGGCGAGTAATTCCTCGACCTCATTTCGAGGTGCTACATATGGCAAGCCAGTATGAAGCGTTCCCTCTGGTTTTGGAAGAGCCTTCTTATCAATCTTGCCGTTTACAGTAAGCGGCATTTCGTCAAGCTGCATAAAAGTAGAAGGAATCATGTAAGCGGGTAGGTTTTTACCAATGGATTGGCGCAGCTCCAGGACGCTCATCTCTCGTGTAGCCACAAAGTAGGCACATAGGTCAGTCTGTCCATTATCGTTGGTAAACGGAATGACGGTAGTTTGAACAACCTCTTCTATTTCTAGCATTTGTGCTTCAATCTCTAGTAGTTCAATACGGTAGCCACGAATTTTTACCTGATCGTCCATACGTCCCAGATATTCTATGTTGCCATCTGGCATCCACCGTACCAGATCACCTGTTCTATAGATTTTTTCACCAGTTTTAAATGGATGAGCGATAAATTTTTCTTGGGTTAACTCAGGGCGATTAAGGTAACCACGCGCTAGTCCTACCCCGCCTATGCATAGTTCTCCTGCTATGCCTACTGGCTGCAGCTGATGCTCGGAGTTGAGAACATACACCTGAACATTATCAATCGGCTTACCAATGGAGATCATGCCGTCTTCTCGCTCTTCAGCAAGCCATGCCGTTGCCTGAACGGACGCCTCTGTGGGACCGTATGCATTTACATACATCACACGATCTTTCCAAGTGCGCACCATTTCTAATGTCGTTGCAGAGCCACCTGTAAATAAGAGGCGTAAGGAACGAAGCTTGTCTGCATTTACATGAACAGCAAAAACAGGCGGCAATACGGCAACTGTGATTTGATGATTACTCAAATAGCTTTCATATAGGGCTGGATCTTGTGTTGTTTCCTTGGTCGGAATATACAAGGTAGCACCGTGCAGCAAGCACATGAAGATTTCTTTTACAGATACGTCAAAAGAGGAGCTAGCATATTGAATGACTCGATCCTGTTTGCAGAGTCCATATTGTGTAGAAAGGAATTGTTGTAAATTGACAATTCCGCGATGCTCAACCATAACCCCCTTCGGCTTACCTGTTGTTCCGGAGGTATAGATGACATAAGCAAGATCAGTCGCTTGCACTGCCCATGTAGGATTAGAAGGATCTCCAACGAAAAGATTCTCATCATCCAGCTCTAGGATGTGTCCGCCAAACGATATATCTTTTACATATTGTTTTTGAGCAAGCAGAATATTAGCTTCACTATCCTGTAGCATGTAAGAAATACGCTCTGATGGATGCACAGGATCTATGGCAACATAGGCTCCTCCTGCTTTAAGAATAGCTAAAATGGAAACAATCATTTCTATAGAACGATCTGCGAGTATGGCTACTAGCTGATCGGTAGTGACTCCCATATCACGAAGGCAATGGGATAGTTGGTTTGCCTTTTCATTTAATTCTTGATACGTGAGCCTCGAACCCTCAAAGTAGACAGCTATCTGTTCAGGATTCATTGCCACCTGCTCTTCAAAGAGTTGATGAATCGTTTTCTCTTGTGGGAATGGCTTCACAGTCTGATTGGATAAAGCAATAAGATTCTGTTTTTCCCCTTCCGAGAGCATTTCTAGCTCAGCTACCTTCTTCTCTGGGAATGAGATTGAATCTTGGGTTATGCGTAATAGATGATCAGCCAGTCTATTTATCTCATCTTCTGTATACATTTCCGCTACATAATCTATTTCAATAGTCAATAAGTCCTTGTCTTTATGCTCTTGAATATGTAAAGCTATCTCTTCTGTCATATGGCCTACAAACAACTGTTCTACTGTATAACGAACCCCCGCTATTTGTTCAAAATCGAGGATTTGATACCCGGCAAAAAGGCGAAACAGACTATTTACATGAGGATGCTTGTCACGAACCTTTTGCATGACTTGATCGTATGGATATTTCTGGTGACGAAATAATTTATTCTGCTTCTTGGCTACATCCCGAATAAACGTAAGAACATCTTGTGCGGGATTACCTTGAAATCTAAACGGCATCGTACTAACTAGCATACCAACCATATCTTTTTCTTTACGCTGTGTCCGATTATTGCAGGTTGTACCGATGGTGATGTCTGTTTGTCCTGTCAAACGATACACATAGGCATGAAACATTGACATAAATAGTGTGAAAATACTAATATTATTTTCTGCGCAAAATTGTTGTGCCTGATCTCGTAATTTCTGTGGTACTATGATTCTTTTTCTTTTTGCTTTCGTACTTACTGAATAAGCGTCATAGGCTTTAAACCCAGTAAATTCTGGTAAGGTAGAAAACTCCTCATGCCAAAATTCTCGATCTTTTTGGAAACGCACTGAGCTTATGTACTTTTCCTCATCATGGATAAAATCGATAAAAGAAGCTGGTACATGCATGGTTTGGAAGTTTAATACATCAGTACCGGCAAGCAATTCTGTATAGATGGAAATGATATGATTCACAATGTGAACGTAAGCCATGCCGTCCGTAATGATATGATGAGTTTTGAGGTAAATATACCCTTCCTGTTCATTAACCTTAATGACGGAACATTCAAACAATTGTTTGTTTAAAAGCTCAAATGGTATTGCAAATCTTTCTTTAGCCCAAGAGTAGAGCTCGTCCTCATTCGTTTTGTCACTAAAATCTATGATGGACGGTCCTTCTTCACGATAAGGTGCAATATACTGCCTTGGTTCATTGGTCTGAGAATCCACCATAATGCGTAGGCGAATAGAATCATTCATTTGAATAAATGTTTGGATTGCTTTTTGCAACAGGGCATAGTCTAGCTTTTCTGCTTGTAGCCTAATAAGACCTCCAATGTTTGAAATACTGGTGTTAGGAAAAAATTCCTCTGTAAACCAGATACGTTTCTGGGAGTGAGTGAGCGGGTAAATCTGTTCGTGGTTGATCATCCCAATTTTTCCTCCTAATTGAATTTAGTGTAAGTATTTGTTAATAAGTTGTGTTTTTAC
>NZ_LSSO01000158.1:0-18234 GCF_001645205.1 Brevibacillus sp. SKDU10
TCATCAATCACCCCAATTTTAGAAAACTTAAACTTGGTTTTACTTACTTCTATAGATAAAATCCCAAATGGCTCCTAATCTATAGAAAAAGCAGTCTGAAAAAATGAGCGCTTACATATAACTGAAGTTATAAACCGGAAAGTAAGCAAGGAGGGAGTCTTCGTGCAACTTGAATGTAACACTCTAGTAGGTATGATCCAGCCATTGTGGTATGTAGAAAAGACGCTTTTAGAGCAAGGTTTTCGTCGGAGCAAGAGCCAAGATTCACCCACCTATAACGCAATGATCTACGATTCATCAACAGGGATGACCTATAATCTCCAAATTCCCACCCGTCATATAGTCCCCAAGGAACGTGAAAACGAGGAAACGATAAAAATTGGTTCCCCCTATTTAAAATTGAAGACGACCTTACGACCATCCCAAGAAGATCTCTTGATTCCCCGGGCAATAAAGGCGGCAGCGGAACATAAATTAGCTGAAATCGCCGATTATCTAAGCAAACCTCATCAACAAACTGCTCAATAAGGCATTAAACCAGCTCTTTTATCATAACATAAACGAATTTCACTCTACATAGGCGGGGGGATTTTTAGCACATTTCACATCTATTTTATCAAGCAAATATGCAGTAGTATACCAAATTGATTTCCTACGAAAGAATACTCAAGCCTTCCATGTGGAAAAGACCAGTCCAATCTCCAGAAATCATACGAAGTACCTAGCTAGACTTATTTTGTATGGTAATCTTCCTTTTTACAAATCTGTAGGTAACCTCTTTCATTTCTTACACAGTTCAGGTATGCAATTGACCCTATATGTAGGTAAATAGGTTCTAACCGTTCGTTTTCGAATAATAGCTCCTTTATAAAGCTGGCGTAAGCAATATTAAATAAGGGCATTGCTGCCAATCATGCTTGCCCCAAATTGAACTGCATGTGAATATATAATGCCATACAAGGGCTGTGACAATTCGTCCAACCCTTTCTTTGCTTTTTTACCGTGGTATATCCAAGACTACATCAGTCAGTCCTGATCTGTTCCCTGCTATCACAATGCCAGTGCTAACACACTCTACAGGCATTTCGGGTTTTTGCTCACTATAGCTGGAGCATCTGCTTTTCATGCATAAAAATGGGGCAGAATGAATGAATACATGCATGATTTCCAGAAAAAAGGAGCCACAGCGATGCTTGCAGCTTTTTCCTGCCAAGATTAGAGATATCTGGTTTTGACTATCCAATTCTCCTGCTGGTATACTAATGTGTAAACTATATAAACTTTCTATTATCCTTGGCATATAAATATGTCATCTTTTGTCCAAACGTTCATAATCTACAACATCATATATAAATTCAACGAAAGATGGAGGTGAGTTCTCCCTTTCTACAAGCTAGAAGGTGGAGAAACCATTTGGACAGTATACCGATAGATCCGTCGAACCTACTGTTAATAGCAGGCCAAGTATTTGTAGCTATCCTGTTGGTTCTTTTAAACGGATTTTTCGTTGCAGCCGAGTTTTCCTTGGTAAAAGTGCGTCAAACGCGCTTAACCCAATTGGTTAACGAAGGTAGCAAAAGCGCCGTTTACGCGCAAAAGGTAACACAACAACTAGACGCTTATTTATCCGCTTGCCAATTGGGGATTACACTCGCGTCCTTGGCACTTGGCTGGGTCGGGGAACCAGTGATAGGCAATTTGATTGTCAAACCACTCCTTGGTCACTGGATTGCGTCTGAGGCTCTTTTACACTCTATTTCCATTGCGATTGCATTCGGTATTATTACTTTTTTGCACATCGTTCTTGGAGAATTGGCTCCAAAGTCGGTCGCCATCCAAAAAGCGGAATCAACCTCACTACTGGTGGCTGCTCCGCTCATGTTCTTCTACAAAATCAGTTATCCAATCATTTGGGTACTGAATGGTGCAGCAACCTTTTTATTGCGCCGTTTGGGCATTCAGCCAGTCTCTGAAAATGAGACGGCCCATACAGAAGAAGAAATTCGTTTGTTGGTAAATGAAAGTCACAAAAGCGGTCACATTGATGTCGAAGAAATGGAGCTTGTGGATAATGTTTTTGATTTCTCCGAACGTCTTGCACGTGAAATCATGATTCCACGAATTGACATGATCTGCTTATATGATGACAATACCTTTGAAGAAAACCTGCAAATGATTCGTGATCAACGCCATACGCGTTTTCCTGTCGCTCATAACGACAAAGACAGAATCATTGGTTTTGTGCATACTTCAGACTTCTATCTAGCAGCTCTCACAGAAGGAAAAGCTAATTTGCATGACTTTTTGCGTCCTATCCTAACGGTGCCAGAGTCCATGGAAGTGAGCCACGTTCTGCGACTGATGCAAAAGCGCCGTTCACAGATCGCGATCGTCATTGATGAATATGGTGGTACTGCCGGATTCATTACCATGGAGGATATCCTAGAAGAGATCGTAGGCGAAATTCAGGATGAATTTGATGCATTTGAGCGTCCTGAGATCGAGACCAAAGCGGAAAATATTTTATCAGTATCTGGTAAAACATTGCTTACCGACTTGAATGATATCTTGCCGATCGAGCTGGTTTCCGATGATGTGGATACAATTGCAGGTTGGGTATACAGCCAATTAAGTGAAGAAGTGACGGCTGGAAAGTCTGTTCTCTATAATAGCTTTAAGTTTACGATTACAGAATTCGATAACCACCGAATAAATAGAATTGCCATTGAACAGCTTGAAGTAGAGCCAGCACAAGAAGATTCGTCTGGCGATATCCTATTGCAAGCCTGATAACTGGAATGTCCCTCTATCATTGAGGGACATTTCCGTTTGTATAGGAGTGAATATATATTGAATATTGCCAAGTACAATGATGAGTTGCTTTTGTTACGCAAAGACAACTATGCAAAGATTCCCACTTGGCGCATGTATGCGAAGCAAGGGGAACTCTCATGCCCTGTTTGTGGACAACCTGTTCAGATCGTTGCTGGCATAAGCCGTAAGCCATTTTTTACTCATGTACATAATGCTCCCTGTTCACTAGACGAACTGGATAGCTACTTACAACAAGCGTTGGTCACGACAGAATTAGCAGCTGCAAGCAGCAATAGTACAGCTAAAGCAAAACAGTCTACATCAGCATCAGGTTTGGAATCTGTACAAGCCTCTGCTAATCACGATCAATCCAATGATTCAATAGTCGGTGGTTTTCGGTTACCTAAAGGACGCAGCATTACATCTCCAGCAACGGCTGTGACACAGGCGCCCGCTACACCTGTTAAAAGCTTCCGTACCCTGATTGCACCAAAACAACGCACACAGGTATTGGAAGAACGTTATCATTCAGATCTACATCCTGCACAAGAGCAGGCTGTTACTTGTACCGAGGGGCCCTTATTAATTCTCGCAGGCGCTGGCAGTGGCAAAACTCGTGTTATGACTGCCCGTACTGCCCATTTAATTACAAAGCTGAATATTGACCCACGCTCTATCATGGTGGTCACCTTTACTACCAAAGCAGCCGGAGAAATTAAACATCGTTTAATGAAATCTTTGCCTTCTCATCAGGCATCAGCTTTGATTGCAGGTACCTTCCATAGCTTATTTTACCGAATGCTATTATTTCATCAGCCTGAACGCTGGGATCAGCAACGTTTGTTAAAGCAAGAATGGCAAAAGCGTAAATTTTTACGTGAAACTGGCGCTATTGCACAGATGGAGAATCCGATAGTCAAGGAGTCGGATTTCGAGGCAGTCTTGAGTATCATAAGCCGTTGGAAAAATGAATATATCACCACTTCCGATGCCCAGCTATTGTCAGTGGACAGTCCGGAAGAAAAGCAAGCACAGGAACTATATCCTCTCTACGAAAAGCTAAAAAAACAGCACGGTTGGTTTGACTTTGATGATATGCTAATTGGCTGTTATGAAATGCTAAAAGACGATTCGCATATCTTGTCGTTGTATCAGGGACGCATCCGATACATTATGATTGATGAGTTCCAAGATATTAACCGCGTTCAATATGAAACAGTAAAGTTACTGGCTGCTCCTGAAAACAATCTCTGCGTAATCGGAGACGATGATCAGTCTATTTATGGCTTTCGAGGAAGTGACCCACGCTATATTCTTGGTTTTACCGCTGACTATCCTAATGCAAAGACTATTTCATTAGAAGTAAACTATCGTTCTCGCTCTTCTATCGTGGGTCTTGGCTATTCCCTGATCGGGAACAATCGTACTCGCTGGAAAAAGGAACTAAAGTCATTTCACCGGGAAGAAGGCTCTTGCTACCTCTTCCAGCCAGCGGATGAAGAGGAACAAGCATCCAGGATCGTGGATGAAATTAAGCTGCGCATAGAAAATGGAGCTGAGCCTCACCAATTTGCGCTGTTGTTTCGTACCTACGAGTCTACACGTCCTTTACTAGAACGTCTGAGCGAGGCAGATATTCCGTTCTCCTTTACACGAGAGGATGAGCCTTTCTATACCAAGCAAGTGGTTCGCTGGGCACTCGGTTACCTTCGACTGGTGGTAGATCGTGAAAATGAATCGGCGCTGCGAGAAATACTGCCTACTCTTTATCTATCACCAACCGTTTGGAACGATATTCGAAGTCAGTCGATCTTAAATAATTGTTCACAGTTAACCGTGCTTCCCGAATTAACCCATCTAAAAACCTTTCAACGGGCGCAAATGCGTAAAGTAATAGATACGCTACATAGCTTATATAACGCTACTCCCGTTCATGCACTTGAAACGATCTATGAGGACCTTAAGCTACGTGATTACGTAAAAAAGCGTGATAAAGATCGACCAGAACGGGATCAGGAACGCTCCACAGATGAATTGCGTCAGTTATTGGTGTCAGCGAAACGTCATACTAGCATTCGAGATTTCCTCATTTATATTGATGAGATGGTAAAAAAGGAAGCTGAATGGCGCAAGCAGCCACAAAACAATCACAATGCCGTACAGATGCTAAGTATTCATCGAGCAAAGGGCTTAGAATTCGATACGGTCTTCTTAGTGGATGTGGTAGAAGGGGCAATCCCTCATGATTTTGCTATGGATCAAGCACGCCAAGGAAACAAGGACGCTATCGAGGAAGAGCGTCGCCTCATGTACGTAGCTGTTACACGAGCAAGACATGATTTATTTATTGGTGTACCTACTGAGAGATTCGGTCGTAAAACACGTATGTCCCGCTTTGTTTCGGAGATGGGGCGAGGAAAAAAAGAACCAGAATAGAACCATGTACGATAAAGAATACCCCCTATGCATGCCGTCATAAGGTTTCGTTCTAAGCGCAGAACTGAACTTTACTTTCACGGCAATCCATAGGGGGTTCTTTTAGTGGTCTAGCTTAACGACCGATGATATTGTAGCCAGCGTCAACATGTAGTACTTCACCAGTAATGCCGCGAGACATATGGCTCATTAAGAATAAAGCAGTGTCGCCTACTTCTGTTTGATCAATCGTACGACGTAAAGGAGCCTTTTCTTCAATTTCTTTGATGATCGCATTAAAGCCGCTAATACCTTTTGCAGCTAATGTACGGATCGGACCAGCAGAGATCGCATTTACGCGAATGTTATCTTTGCCAAGATCACTTGCCAAATAACGTACACTCATATCGAGAGCCGCTTTTGCTACACCCATCACGTTGTAATTGGAGACTACACGCTCACCGCCAAGATATGTCAACGTAACAATACTACCGCCCTCTGTCATTAACGGACGAGCTTCGCGAGCTACCGCTACCAGAGAAAACGCACTGATGTCATGTGCTAACGCAAATCCATCACGGGAGGTATCAACGAATTCACCGCTTAGATCTTCCCCTTTAGCAAATGCGATACAGTGAGCGATGCCATGCAATACTCCTACTTTTTCTTTAATAGATTGGAATAATGCTGCTACCTCTTCATCCTTGGTTACATCGCAGTTGTACAATAGTTGCTCAGGCTGATCCAGCGTTGCAGCCAAATCCTCTACATTTTTTTTCAATCGCTCTCCCTGATACGTGAAAATCAGGTTCGCTCCCGCTTTCGACAAGGACTGGGCAATTCCCCACGCGATACTGCGATGATTCGCTACACCCATAACCAAAATATTTTTACCTTGCAATAAATTCATATGTAAAAACCCCTTTCTTTCCCAACATACTCCAAACATTATAACTTATATTAGCTTGTTCTACGAGTTATCGCTAGTAGTTTGATTAGTCATTTAGTGAGTATGTGTATGAAAAAAGAGTGAAAAAACCATGTAAAGTAGCATAGATACACAAAAATAAAGGCTTAATTTAGGATAAT
The DNA here is from genome assembly GCF_001645205.1 of Brevibacillus sp. SKDU10. Classification (NCBI taxonomy): domain Bacteria; kingdom Bacillati; phylum Bacillota; class Bacilli; order Caryophanales; family Paenibacillaceae; genus Brevibacillus; species Brevibacillus sp. SKDU10. The sequence goes on from NZ_LSSO01000158.1 coordinate 6,319, forward strand.
TTCGGTTTTGTATCAGAGGGACCAAGTGACTCGCTGCTACATATAAAAATACCCCTGCTGACAAAGCTAGTCCCGCACTCGTCCATGCTTCGGAAATCCAATGTCCGGCCAGACGCAAGGTCATGGCTCCAAGAATGGTAGCCCCACATAACCCAAGTCCCCCAAGCAAGGCCATTCCACGTTTTCCTGTAGCTGCTAGCAATAGCGAGGATACCGTAATTCCATCAGGCAATCGGTGCAGGATAAGCGCTATGAGTAATGGAAAAGCAAGGCCTGCATCCTTATCCAATCCTGCTGCGATCGAAAAACCTTCAAAAAAGGCATGCATAAAAAATCCAAAGCTTATACCGATCAGGTTATTCGTATGCGGCCTTCCTTGGTCGTGTCGAATGCTTTCTAGTAGGAATAGTAGCATAAAGCCTACCAATACCAGTGGCAGAAATTGATGTGCATCATCTCCCATTGCATGTGGCAGAAGGTCCAAAACGGTTAAACTCAGTAAAATGCCGCCTCCTAGGCTAATCATCACAAATAATGCCTGCTCAGACCACTTTTTGCGAAAACAGATGGTAAAACTACCAAGCAAACTAGCAGCGCAAACCAGTAACAACAGAATTGATATTGGAGGATGCCACATTATTTCATGCCCTGCCTTCCTTATCCACAATCGGACAAACTGTTGATCTGATTCATTTTACGCGTATTGATAGATAGTTATGCTCCTCTGTTCTTGTCAAAGCTAGACATCCATCCCTATACTTGTCCAAATTCGCCGAAAGATCACTAGTTTTTAGAACCTTTGTCGATTGCCTTTTTCCGGGAAAAATAGGTGCTATAATACCTGTAGAAAATGGAACCAACATCTATTCAGCACGTCTTTGTTTTTGTCTTTGTCCTGTTGTATTAGGCTGGTCACAAATGTCTAAAATCTGCTTTGAGGAATTACGATTGGAGAGTGATCACATGAAGCAAATGCTGCATACTTGGATGGCTTCTAAAGAAGTAGCGGAAAAGTTAGACCTGCATGTTCGCACCTTGCGTAATTGGCTAGACTTATTCGTACCGACAAGCCAACGACAAAAAAATCCACAAGGACATTATTTAATTAGCACAGATGGTTTCACGCTGCTGCAAGAGGCAAAAAAACGCAAAGATTCCGGGAACAGCTCCCTAAAAGAGATTCAACGGGACATGCTGGAAGAAGGCATCCTTCCTGTTGAAATCTTAGATAATGAAGTAGCAGCAAACGGGGAGACACAGGTTAGCGGATCGAAAGCATTACCTAGTCAGCCTCTTACAAACGCCCTTCGAGAGGTTGAAATAACCGTACAGGATACACTTCTTCAATTCCAAAAAGAAATAAGTCAACTATCCACTCTGCCACAGTTGCAGGCTTCTATATTAGAAAAAATCGCTGAAATTGAAGATAAACAAGAGGCTCTTCGTTTGGAAATGCGCCGTGTGACGTTTGAAATGGATCTCATGCATCAACGCCTGACACGTCGTAAGCAACGCTCTAACCGCTATGAAAGCAGATGGTCACTTAATCCTTTTCGCTGGTTTACTCGCAGTAACAACCATCGTGTAATTTCAGAGTAAAGACCTTTGTCTTCATTCAGGTCCGGCATAAGCCGGTATTTTTTTTGACTTTGCTCTATTAGCTCTCTACCTTATAATGATAAAAGATTATCACTTTTGCAAAAATATTTTTCCGAATGCTGGATAGGAGGTACAAACATGTATGTACAAATAAAAAATCCTGCCCTCCAACATATTATTCTTCGTGATCTTCAACCAGAGGATATCCCCCTCATCTGGCACTATAACTACGAGGCTATTGACCGGGAGTTTCAAAATTGGAATGGACCCTATCAGCCTGTTGTCTATGTACCTGTAGAGGAATATGAAAAACGGTATCATGAGGATTTGCTCCTAGTAAACACAACTATTCCCCGCAGGAATCTAGTGATTGAAATCAATGGAGAGCTAAAAGGTACGGTAGGTCGTTACTGGGTAGACAAAGCGACTAATTGGTGCGAGATAGGCATTGTCATTTATGATTCATCTTATTGGTCTGGCGGTTACGGAACCGTTGCTTTTCAATCGTGGATTGATTATTTGTTTACCGAAATGGATGTGGTTCGTCTCGGAATCTCGACATGGTCAGGCAACGAACGGATGATGCGTCTAGCCCAAAAATGCGGGATGCAAGAGGAAGGGCGAATACGACAAGCAAGAATCGTCCGTGGTGCATATTATGATTCTATAAAAATGGGGATTTTACGCAGTGAATGGCAGGCTCAGGCTCGGAAACCCTAGACAACACTCCCTTTTTCAAAAAATAAAAAAGCCACGGAGCATGACTGCTCCTGTGGCTACTTTTTACGATCGTACATTCTTTTTACGATCCGATATTTACTTCATGATGAGAGTTTTTTTCCTCATGCATAAGTTGGTTAGCCATGGCTTTTTTCGCCATCCGATTACGTTGCCAGTAACCAGCTACGATTACCCCTACAATAATAACACCTTTCAGTAGATAGCTTATCCAAGGATTAGCATCGAAGAACGGTTGTAGATGAGCCTCATGCGTAATCATTTTAGCTGCTGCTAAGGCTAGAATTCCTGCCCCTACATAAGGAATCCATGCATAGCGATCCATCGCCTTGAGGATTAATGTGCTTCCCCATACCATGATTGGTACGCTAATTAGTAAGCCAATAATAATGAGCACCATATTACCATGAGCAGTACCGGCAATTGCTACAACGTTATCAATTCCCATTGTTACATCAGCAATCACAATAGTTCGAATCGCTGCCATTAACGAATCTCCAGCTTTGATGTCCTTTTCATGCCCATCTTCCACCAATAGATTATAAGAAATCCAAACCAGCAAGAGACCTCCGATAACAAATAAGAATGGAATTTGTAACAAATACGCTGCTGCAATCGTTGCAATTACACGAACAACTACAGCTAACCCTGTTCCCCAGAAAATCGCCTTTTTCTTTTGCTCCAGCGGCAGGTTTCGGCTTGCCATGGCAATGACTACTGCATTGTCTCCACCAAGCAAAATATCAATAGCAATGATCATTAGTAACTGAATAATAAATTCTGTCTCAAACATAATTTCTTCCCTCCCTGCCCTCCGTGGGCTCATCTTACCCTTGAACGCCTTACTTTGATCTTTTGCTGGTTCTTCATGAAAACATCATGATTGACAACAAAAAAGACCTTTACCTACGTACATATCCTGTACATAGGCAAAGGTCTTGCTAACAACGGTCCGTTGCCAACAAAGCCGAGGATATACATCCTGTAATGACGACTTTGCTGTAAAAGCTACTCCCCTTTGACTGAGAGTTGCGTTCTTTTAAGTTTTATATTGTCATCATACGAGTAACTCCACTTGTTGTCAAGCATCCTTTTCAGTATGATGGATGAGTAAGGAGGAGGAGACAAAAGTGAAGAAACCATTTGTGATTGAAGCCATCATGCTAGCTATATATGGTAATTTACTAGTGCCAAGCGAGCCTGTCGAATACCTCATCCCTTCTTCTACTCTCCGTGAACTGGACGAATTTATCGGAAATTCTAGTCCCATCATGCATGACCCGGAAGAAGAGCAACGGGTAAGGGAAATTATTGGTGACATGATCCAATATTTCAACAATCCGTTTCGACGTAAAATGATGGAAAAATCATTGGTAGCACCATGGTCTACTGTTACCTTTGAACATAGTGATACGGTTCACTTTACCATTGTAAAAGCGGAGGATACCGCCATGTGGGGAGAGATTTTTGACCCCATTGAAACAGAATTAATTTTAACAGCCATGAAATGGGACGTTCCTCTGATTACTGATCAAACCGAATGGCAGGATCGTTTGCTGGAATATGTGATTCCAATTCAATTTTATGATATTGAGGACTTCGATTTTGCCGTGGAGCCTAATCTCTATTTATAGAGAAAAAGAAAGGCTTATCCTTTTTCTGACAAATGGATAAGCCTTTAGCGTGTAGACACCCTCAGATACAAAGGTCTACACGCTTTTTATTGGCCGTAAAAAATGACTATGCTACTGCTACTTTAAGATAGTCTCCTGTATTGCAGGAAAAAAGTCTACTTCTACAGCATATTCGATCATACCTCTTATAAGTTGTTCTGTCGGTTTTGGACAAACAACGGCGGTATTTTGTAAAAATTCTTGTGCAAGCGCACAATCAGGTATCGAAATAGACATGCCTTCACTAGCTTCCAATGAAGGCAGGATCAACTCTAATGCCTGCTGTTGCTCGTCAGAAAGATCTCCCTGATAAAGAGTCTGAATATACTCCTCCGCCTGAATGAGAGAAACCGGATATCCTGCTTGTTGTATATTACGAATAAAATCCTCCCAGGTAATTTGAGCCGGATTACATATGTGCAGCGTCTCACCGATTGTCTCTAGCTGGCACGAAAGCTGTACAATAGCCTTGCTTCCATAATCAATAGGCGTTAAATCCATGTAGCCAGGTATTGAAGGCGCAACTCGTAATAAGAAGATGGCTTTCAGCAAGCGATAAAATGCATTTTCATGAATGTTATATTGAAACTTACCTGTCACAGAATGTCCAACCAGATTACCTACTCGGTAAATGGTTGCATCCAATCCCTCTTCCATCGCTTGTCTTACACTTTTCTCTGATAAAAACTTACTTTCGACATAGACATTTTCTATTTCTTGACCACGGTCAAAATCGGTTTCATAAAACATAAATTCTGCTGGATCGTGGATAGAGTGCCCAACCACGCTTAATGTGGAAATATAATGGAACCGCGCTTTTAATTTTTTCGATAGTTGAATTAGTTCATTTGTAGAATCAAGATTTACTTTATGAAAATGCTCACGATCTCCATAATGTCTTACCTCTCCTCCACAGTGAATAACCGAATCAATCTTTCCTGCTAAATGATCCGATACCAAAGAATCCATCCCTAGTCCCTTGCTGCTTAAGTCACCTTCCACCGTGAAAACTCTACCCTTCATTTGCGATAGAACGTCTTGTCCAAAATAGAACACCATTTTTTCCTCTAGTTTTCTATCAATCGAGACATCGCCCGTTTTACGTACGAGACAGTGGATAGGAATTGAAGGTATTTCAAGCAATTCCTTTAGAATATAGGCACCTAAGAAACCCGTAGCACCTGTAAGAAAAACTCCTTTTGGTACATTTACAGTGATGTTGGACACTGTTTCGCGTTTTTTCTGTATCTGATTCGTTACAGGTTTGGTAGCTATTGGAGATTGCTCTACGGTTTGTGTACTTTGTGTGCTTTGTTCTTGCTTTTTTTCTAAATACTGAGCAAGCTTAGCTACTGTACGGAATTTGAAAAAATCCTGAATTCGAATCTTCGGATATTTAGGCTTTAATTGTACCAGAACAGGCATGATTTTTAAGGAGTGTCCACCTAACTCAAAAAAATCATCCTCTAGTCCAACAGGCTTCACATCCAATACCTGTTCCCAAATTTGCGCAATTTCTATTTGCAACTCCGTCTCAGGCTTAGTAAAGCTTCTTTCTTTTTTCACGAAATGTGGGGAGTTCTGCATCAAGCTTTTTCGATCGACTTTACCATTTGGAGTTAACGGTAGTTCCTCCAGATGAATATAGTGCCTTGGAAGCATATATTCTGGAAGCGTTCCAGATAAATAGGAATTTAACTCGCTGGCTTGGATTTCTTGTTGACTATTCGTAGTGTAATAGGAAACAAGAACTTTCTCTGCTCCAGAATCTACTGCCAGCACAACAGATTGATGAATCAAAGGATGCTGTAAAAGCGTTTCTTCTATTTCACCTAATTCTACACGGTAACCCCTGATTTTAATTTGATCATCTCTTCTGCCAACGAATTCAATATTGCCGTCAGGTAACCATCTAGCTAAATCACCTGTGCGATATAGTCTATCTGCAAACTCATGAGTAAATGGATTTGAGATAAATACTTCTTCATTTTTCTTCTCTTGATTCCAATACCCTGGTGAAAGTCCAACACTCTCGATATAAATCTCACCAATTGCTCCAATTGGGCACGGCGTTTTTTGAGAATGGAGAATGTGAATCTTGGTATTGGCAAGCGGCTTTCCAATCGGAACATTTTTTTGCTCAGGCTCGATCTGATGAATTGGATAAAACGTTGCAGAAACAGTAGCCTCAGTTGGGCCGTACTCGTTAATAATCAACGTCTGCTGACCAAATCTATTATGCCATGCTCGTACAGATTCAGCAGGGAGAGCTTCTCCTCCAACCATCATCATACGCAGCGTTTTTACCATTTCTGCTTCTGTATTACTCAGGGAAGCAATTAAGTTATGGAAAAATACGATTGGCACATCCGTGATTGTAGCCTGAACCTTTTGAACTGCAAGAGCATAGGCACTGACAGAAAATCTCTCATCTTCAGATAAAATGTGTAATCTAGCTCCATGCAACAAGGCTGAAAAGATCTCAGAAACAGAGGTGTCAAAGCTAAAGGAAGCAAACTGAACAAAAGTATCCTCGCAATTTACCTGAAATTGATCCTTCCTCCATTGAATCAGATTAAGAACCCCGCGATGACGCAGTAATGTGCCCTTTGGTTTCCCAGTCGAGCCAGATGTATAAATGACGTAAGCTATATCCTCTGCAGTATTTAAGGTTTCCACATGATTGGTTTGTCCAAGTTCATACACATCTTCCATGCGCACAACGACACCTGTATAACGTGATAATCCCTTCATGTGAGCATCTCTTGTAATCATGTACGAGGTTTGACTATCTTCTAAGATATATTCAATACGATCCTTTGGATAGCCCGTATCAATCGGAACATAAGCTCCTCCTGCCTTTAAGATACCTAACATAGCAATAATGCTCTCAATGCTTCTATCAAGTAATATAGCTACCTTCTCTTGCGGTCTCATCCCGGTAAAACGTAAATAATGAGCTACCTGATTGGATGCGTGGTTTACCTCTTCATAAGTGAGAGACTGCTCTCCCATTGAAATTGCGATTTTACTAGGATACTTGCTTGCTTGCTCATAAAATCGTTCCTGAATCGTTTGCTCAAAAGGGAATGCAGCTTTTGTACCGTTTACTTCCTGATACAGTTGTTTCTCCTCATCTGTCAATAAATCCAGCAGATATGGTGCAGACAGACGCTGGTTGATGAATGCTTCCAGGATTTTCTCCAAGCTACCAGCAAATCGAGAAATGGTAGCTTGTGTAAATAAATCCTTGTTATATTCAAACGCTAGATGTAATTGTTGATTCTTCTCATATACGACTAGAGAAAGATCAAATTTACTCGTATTGATATCGCATGGGAGCACTTCTAATTGATAGTCACCCTGCTGTAGATTCAGATTATTTTCGTAGGTAAACATCGTTGAAAAGATAGGGGTTTGATTTTCCATTCGATCAGGATTGATTAGCTCTATTAGACTATCAAAAGGATACGCCTGGTGATGATAAGCTGCTAAGGTGGTCTCCTTTACCTTTTGGATAAGCTGGTGCAAGGTATCCACACCTTGGAAATTCATCCGGATAGCTAATGTATTTACAAAAAAGCCTTGAATATGCTCTAACGATTCATGTATTCGCCCAGCGATAGGGGTTCCTACAATGATATCCTCTTGTCCAGAGAAATGGCTTAATAGTTTGAAATAAGCAGACAATAATAGCATATTCATCGTAACGCTTTCAGCTTTGCCTACTTCTTTTAACTGCTGAGTGAGCTTTTTAGTAAGAGGAAACTCAATGGTTTCGCCCTCAAAGGTCTGTTCCTTAGGTCGAATGAAATCCAGAGGCAGTTCTAGAACCGGCAAAGGTCCTCTTAGCTGTTCAAGCCAGTATGCCTCTTCCGCTTTCCAATAGCCCTCTTTAAGCTTTTGTTCCTGCCATTCTGCATAATCAATATATCGACGCTCAATAGGCTGTAAGCTTGGTTTCTTCCCTTGTTCCTGAGCCTGATAAACCTCCATGCATTCTTGCAGAAGTAGCTGTATACTCCATTCATCCGTGATGAGGTGATGAAAATTTAAATAGAGATGGCTTAGCTCATCCGAAAGCGAATATAACGAGATTCTAAATAAAGGTCCATTAGACAAATCAAATGGCTCTTTCATATCATTTCTTATCTCTTCTTCGATTAAGGCTTTCTGTTGTTCTTCGTTTAAATGAGACAAGTCCTTATGATAAAATGCTAACTCAAAAGTATTGTGTATAACCTGTCTAGGTTCACCCTGGAATTCCACAAATGTAGTACGCAGGATCTCATGTCGATTGATCAATATTTCTAGAGCTTGTCTGAACAAATCAGGATCAAGGCCCGGTTTGAATTTCAACTGTAACGGAACATGGTACACGCCTAAACTATTATTCCATTTTTCCAAGAACCATAGCCTTTTTTGGGCATTCGATAATGTATAATGCTCTTGTTCAATAACGTGCGGCAATCTATCTATATCCTTGCTTACTTGATAAGCAGTATTTGTAGTAGCCTGCTCGTCGATAAATACTGCCAGGCGTTCTACCGTGCGATACCGGAATAAATCCTTGAGCTCGATTTTAGCTTCTACTTGCTTTTGTACCTGATTGATTACCTTAATAGCTATTAATGAGTGACCTCCTAGTGCAAAAAAGTCATCCTTAATGCTGATTTTCGCTTCTTCTATTTGAAGCACTTTCTCCCATATTTTTACTACAGCTTTTTCTGTAGGGGTATTGGGTGATATATATATTCTACTCTCCGTGGTCATAAGTGATCTAGCTTGTTGAGCTAATGACTTACGATCCACTTTTCCACTAGGTGAGAGAGGCATTGATGACAGAGTATAGAAATGCTCCGGTACCATATATACAGGTAGCCTTTGATTCAGATAGGTTACTAATTCTTCCACTGGTATGTCTTCATCAGAATCAGCAGCCATATAAAAGGCTACTAATCTAGAACGATCATGATCATCCTTATAGACAACAATAGCCGAATCCTTTACCTTAGGATGCTGTAATAATACGGTTTCAATTTCGTCTAGCTCTATTCGATAGCCTCTAATTTTTACCTGATGATCCATGCGCCCCATAAATTCCAAGTTGCCATCTGGTAGAATACGCCCTATATCCCCGGTGCGATAAAACCTTTTCTCAGGTTGGTTAGGAAGAGCAAGTGAAACAAAAGCCGCCTTTGTTTGTTCGGCTTGATTTAAATATCCCTTTGCTAATCCTACGCCTCCAAGAATGATTTCTCCTGGGACATTTATCGGGCAGAGCATGCCGTGTTTATTCAAAATAAAGATTTCACTGTTTGCCAAAGGCTTACCTATTGGGATGCTCTGTTGCTCCTCTGGCAGCATTTCTGTAAGATCAAAGATCGTTTTACAAACGGTAGCCTCTGTAGGCCCATAAGCGTTAGCGATTAGAATCCTCTTTCCTACCTTACGCTGCCACATGCGTACTGCTTCTGGGGATAAGGTTTCACCGCCAATAAAAATAGCTTTCAGCGAGTGTAATTGCTCTAAAGTCTCCTTAGGCAGTTGCGATAGCTGTTTAAAGTAAATGACAGGAAGAACACAATAATTTGCTTTGGTGCTGTTTACGGTTAGGACAAAATTTTCTGGAGATGTTCGATCTAGGTCTGAAAGCAGGTGAAGTCTTCCACCACATAATAGGCTAGAGTAAATCTCCCACACAGAGGCATCAAAAATAAGGGAAGCAAACTGTAAATAAACATCTTTTTCTGTAAATTTGTACTTATCCTTTAAGGAATAAATTAAGTTTACAACCCCAATATGGGACAATAATACACCCTTTGGATTACCTGTCGAGCCTGAGGTATAGATCATATAAGCAATATCCTCGGGAGTATGGCACGCTTCAACTGAATCAACAGGAAGATCTGTAGGAATCTCTTCCCACAATAAACAGCATCCAGAATCATTTGGAAGCTTATGAGCCCATTTCTTTCTAGTAATGAGATGGGTTGCTTCGCTATCCGCAACCATATACTGTATACGCTCGGCAGGAAAATCTGGATCAATAGGAACATAGGCTCCACCTGCCTTTAAGATCGCTATCATGGCGATAATAGTGTCAATATGACGATCCATTAATAACGCAACCCGCTCACTTTTCTTCAGATGATGTTGAAGAAGATAATGAGCAAGCTGATTAGTCCGATCCTGCAATTGTTTATAAGTAATAGCTTCCTCTCCCATAGTAATGGCTAGGCAGTCTGGGAATTGAGAAGCTTGATCATCGATAAGCTGATCCAATGTTTTTGCAGTCGGAAAATCCAAATTATTACGATTTATTTTCTCATAAATTTCATAATCCTGTTCAATAAGGAATGGCAATGTATGTAGTGATGCTTCGGGATTTTGAAGTAAGGTTTCTAATACATGAATATAGCGTTGAAGTAGATTTTCAATTGTATTCGAATGATATAAGTCCGTATTAAAATCTATCTCTATCATATATTGCTTCTCTTCGCTTTTAACTACTCGCCATACAATATCAAAAAGAGTGGTACGTTTAAATTGATAAGTTACCTCTGCTTCAATTCCTTCAAATTCGATTGTAGGAAGACCTACCATATTAAATACCGTAGAGACGATCGGTCTATCTCCCTTTTCAGTTGAATCGGTGTTTTCGATCAGAGATTCACTTCGATAATGTTGATGCTGCAAGGCCTCTCTAACATGTTGATCAACTTGCTTGAGCAATTGATTATAACCTTGCACATCAGCTAAAGAAAGACGGATAGGAAGAGTATTAATATAATAGCCAAAAATTTCCTCAAAGCCTTTTCTAGGTCTCAGATTCACAGGCATACCAACCACGATATCTTCTTCCAAAGTCATTTGATGCAAAAGGATAAAATAAGCCGTTAGCATAACACGATACACACTTATCTGCATGTCTGTTGAAAATTTTTCAACTTTCCGCATCAATGCCGAGTCAATGATACAGCTTATGTAATCTCCTTGATAGGTCAAGCCTTTAGCAGGAGAATGATCTGAGGAAAATCCCACGTAAGGAATAGAGCCTTGCATCTTATTTGCCCAGTATGTATCGGATTCCTGATGAGCTAATGCTCCTATTTCAGTAGCTTGTATCAGCTTAGCAATTACTGTATCGTCCTGCTTGTCCTGAGCAATTTGTTCCTTCTTTTTTAAAGCTGTATAGAAGGCGGATAGTTCTCGCAAAAAGATGCCAGAGCTCCAGCCATCATAAATGATATGGTGGAAAACAACATAAAATAGATATTCTTCATCACTTATTTTAAGTAAATGAGGGCGTAATAATGGTCCTTCCTCCAACGAAAATGGCTCTATACGTAAAAGTTCTAAAGTGTCCTGGATCATATTTTCTTTTTCTATCGGCGGAATCGCTGTAAAATCGTGTGGAGTGATTGGAACATTCACTTGAGGCAAAATTAGTTTTTGCGGATTCTCCCCATCCTGACAAATAAAGATCATACGCAAAGCTGGATGTCGTTGAACAATTCGATCTAAAGCTTCCTGCAAGAGGATTAGAGAAACTTCCCCTTTCAATTTAATTCCAAGCGGTTCATTGCATGACGCTGGATTCATCTGATGTGCGATCCAAAGAGATTTTTCTGCATTCGTCAACTCAAGGGCTTGTTGGTCAGGTGAATGTTGCTCCCTCTCTCCTCGCACGAGACTCATTTTTGTAAACATTCTAGTAGTCCCTCCTAAATCAATTTTGAACGCTTCACTCATGATTGTTTGTTCGGGGCTTTCCAATTCATTGTTTGCAAAATAGACAAAATGCTGCAATTTTCGCTCATTACTCATCTCCTTTTTTACGCTAGAATAAAACTAACACTTTTAACTTTTCAATCATCTTATAATTTAATTATACATATATTGT
>NZ_LSSO01000159.1:0-7995 GCF_001645205.1 Brevibacillus sp. SKDU10
CTTTATCATAGGAAATGGCAAGCTCTTTTGGAAGCTTGCCTTTATTATCAAATATCAGCTTCCCTTGTAATTGGACATTTCCATTTGGGGTGATCGTTGTCTTCTCAGAGTGGAAAACCTTATTTATTCGTTCCCCAGTTTCATCCTTGATTTTCCATCCACTCACGTTTATGAAATCTTTTGGGAAAACCGCTTCAAAATCAATACTACTTCCCCCCTTCACTGCTTTTTCGTCTTGATTATACTTTGTAAAACGGAAGAGATTCCCTTGCCCCTCAACTTTTATAGGTTCTTTTTGTAGCTTCTCTATGTTCAATTTCGCCTGAAAATTGGCTGTCTCACGTAGAAAGAGTGAGGTAAGCCTAAAGGACATTTTCTTTGAAGTAGGGGTAAACGTATGGAACCATCTATCTGATCCTTCTGCTAATCTAATACGCTCTGTGAGAGAATCTAATACATTTTTATTACTGCTTCCATTCTTTTCAGAAAGAGGCTCATCAACAGGAGGCGTTCCTCTTAAGTAAGGACTTTCCCATGCAGCCATATTCTTTCCTTGTTCATCAACAAGCTCATAGGTAAACTCTTTATCTGCCCCCTTAGCTGTTGTCTCTATAATAAGCTGAGTGCCACTTGGAGCAAAAACGACCTCTTTCAAACTAATCTTTAATCCCTGAGGACTGGTATATTCCTGGTTAATCTTTTTCATTTTTGTTGCCTCTTTGGCCTTTTCCATCTCAATCGGAACCTGTATTTTCCAATTCCCATTCGTTTCACCTAATTTTTTCACAGTAAGTTCAACGTTCATTTCATCTGGCAAAGCATTTTCTTTCCCATAAAAATCGAATAGTGTCCGCTCTAGCACGATATAATCACCATGTATATCATGAGCCCAAAAATCTGATTCCTGCTTATAAAGAGGATCATTAGCAAGCTCCTGATTCGGCTTCAATACATTGCCCTTTTGATCCTTCAAGCTAATTTCCTCTTCATCATACAACTCGCTTGCATCTAAACGATTTCCCTTGCTATCCTTCACACCAATAATCATGGCAATTCGCAAGGGATCGGCTAGAACCTCTTTTACTTCAAAAGTAAGCCCTTGATCTGTAGCAGACAAATCAAGAGGTTTTGAATATCCTTTTTGTATAGCATGTATAAGACCTTTATCAGCTTTCTTGTAGTCAGAAAATAAGCTGTTTTTCGTTGAGATAACATGTATACCAGCATCTGTTTGACCGGTATATAATCCGCTTACATAGGTAGCAAAAGTAGGAGAAACAAGCGTTCCTAAAGATACAACCAATGCCAACCCAGCTACCGTAATCGTCATTTTTTTCATTATGTCTATACTCCTTTTTTTCCAATTCATTTTTGGGGGCATCTTACATGCGACTGATTGCTTTAACACACTTACCGGATAAGGGTGGATTTTATTTATGATGTCTTGTTCAAACGTTTCTGAAAACGAATCGACTATCCATCCGTCATCACCAAAGCTATCCAATTCATCAACAATTTGCTCTAGCTGTTTTTGACAATCGCTACAATAATCCAGATGTTTTTCTAGTTGCTCTCTCTTCGTTGCAGGAAGCTTATCGTGCATGTATGCTATCAGATGCTCTTGGCTCAGGCACTTCATAAATAAACTCCCCCCTTTTGTTCATCCGAATAAATTCATCCTTTACCTTTTTTCTAGCATAAGAAAGCCGCATTCTTACCGTACTCATCGATACACATAATTTTTCACTTATTTCTTTGTAGCTTAAATCTTGAATATAGTGCATCTCAATAATGTTTCGATACTCGTCGTCAACACGTAATAAAAGATGCTGCAAAAACTCTTTCTGCTCCTTGTCCAGATAGGCTTTTTCGGGTGTATAGCTATCCATTATTTCAAAGGTTAAGTCACTAACTAACGGTGTTCTTTTTCGCTTGCGTACCTCGTCTAGTCCACGATTAATGGAGATACGATATAGCCATGCCGAAAATTTTTGTTGTGATTGATATTCTGGCAAATGGTAATATGCTTTAATAAAAATCTCTTGAACAATGTCTTGTATATTTGATGGATGACCTAACATTTTCGTAAGGATAGAAGCCACCTTACCCTTATATTTGTGAATAATTTGAGCATAGATTTCTTTGTTGCCCTGTAAGATTTGCTCAATAATCTCCTCATCTTCCTCCATTTACTATCCTCCCATTCCAAAAAGGGGCTGCGCAGCTCTTACCTTTTTGTCTGTTCATTTATATATAACGAAAAATGAGGGAGACCCCTCTTAAACTTTTTGAAAAAATTTTTTCAAAACATATAATTCGAACTATTTTCGTGAAAGATGTTCTGTTGCGACAAAAAAGCTGAACATTAATGGATAACCCTTGTTTAACCCCCATCTTACATAATAAAAGGAGTGAGGCTGGTATTCCTCACTCCTTTGCTTTATCTTTATAGCAATAAGCTCCCTTTTAAAGGCTTTAGGGAAAGAGCTTACGTGCCGTTTGGATAAACGTTTGAACGGCATTGGAAGATTCCTTCAATGAAGGAACTGCCAAACGAATATCTCTAAATGCTTCTGGCTCCAGTTCTTTTTTGAGCACATTAGGCGGAAGCACCCAAAGCGATAATTCTGACAGCACCGCAATTCCAAGTCCTTCTTGTACCATACTTAGCGCTGAATTTACGTTTCTGACGACAAATCGAATCCTCAGGTCTACTCGTGCTCGATTAAACAAATCAACAATAGGCGGCTCGTAACCTGATTTACAGCTAATCAACGGCTCGTTGCTCAAATCTTTGACAGAGATAATCGAGCGATTTTGCAAGGGATGGTCGTCTCTTATCACGGCATACATTCTCTCTCGAAATAAAGAAATCGTTTCGAATTCATCGTCTGGCGGGATAATTAAACCAACATCAATGACCCGGGTTTCTAGCCACTCTTTAATTTCATCGATGGTTCCTTCATAAATCACAAACTCCAACTGGGGATATTGTTCAGCCATGACCTTAATGATTTTGGGTAAAAAGTGAGCAGACGCCACTGGGAATGCGCCAACGCGTATCGTGCCGATTTCAAGACCTTTTTCACTAGCAATTTCTTGGTGGACTTTTTCAAAGGACTGTAAAATATCCCGAAATAAAACTAAAATTCGTTTTCCCACATCGGTAAGCATAATACCGTTTTTCCGGTCCCGAATCAGAAGAGTTACATCCAACTCCGCTTCAAGTGTGGAGATAGCACGACTGACGGCAGGCTGCGTCATATTTAACTCTAGACCTGCTTTGGTGAAGCTCCCAGTATCAGCAATTTTGACGAATAACTCTATTTGTGCATGTGTCATAACAAAAATGATATGCCCCCCATAAAAAACATTCATTTTATTTATATGAGAAATCATTTTATCATGTACAATGACACCAAGACAAGGAGTGACATATACATGCTTCAACAATCTCGTATAAAGCCGGCTCTATATCTCGCATTTTTGGTTCTTATGTGGGGCGTTAATTGGCCGCTTTCCAAATACGCATTAACCTATACCCCGCCACTGCTGTTCGCTGGCTTGAGGACATTTATCGGCGGCCTTCTCTTAATTTCCTTTGCTGTATGGAAACGAAAACAGCTTCATCTAAAAGGAACGTGGCATATCTATCTCATTTCCTCAGCTTTGAACATTATTCTCTACTATGGCTTTCAAACCATTGGCTTACAATACATGCCTGCTGGCTTGTTCTCGGCAATCGTATTCCTTCAGCCTGTGCTGCTCGGGATTTTTTCCTGGATTTGGCTTGGAGAATCAATGTACGGCTTAAAAATCCTCGGTCTCTTGCTCGGATTTTTCGGCGTTGCCTCGTTAACCATCGACGGGTTTACTGGCAACATGTCAGCATGGGGGATTATATTCGCTATCGCCTCTGCCATTAGCTGGGCCTGTGGGACGGTTTATACGAAAAAAACAGCAGCTCAGGTCGACTCTGTTTGGATGACGGCACTACAAATTACAATTGGCGGCATCGTCATGCTGGGTTCAGGTTCAGCCATGGAGAGCTGGTCTGATATTGCTTGGAATACCTCGTTTATCATTGTTACTCTTTTTATCTCGATTTTCGTCATTGCATTGGGCTGGCTTGTTTATTTTCAACTGCTCGCAACAATCGAAGCCAGTAAGGTGGGAGCTTTTACCTTTCTCATTCCACTCATCTCCGTCATGTTCAGCGTGCTTTTCTTACATGAACAGGTGACATATAAGCTGATTGTTGGACTTTTATTGATTACTGGAAGCATCGTTTTGGTTAATTTCAAGCCGAAACGTATTGGCAAAACGTCAAAATTTGCGATACATCGATAAGCTAGCTTACTCTTTCTGTTATACAGTTTCACTAAACATTAAAAAAAATATATTGTATATCCGCGAGAAAAAATCATTATTCTACAAAAAAGAGAAGCAGAAATGAAAACCTATCGAAATCCACTTTTCTTTATGACCCTGCTCGCTACTTTTTCACAGCGTCAAGTGTAGTGCCTACTGAAGGAAGCTAGTCCTATAAAAGCTAGTAAGAATGGTTATGCTGGATTACTCTATTCTTATAAAAAGGTTACTCATGGAACTTACAAAAAAGTGGCCGGCATATACAGGAGAGGTATGTAAGTAAGCTCTATGTTACCCCTGGCTTATAAAGCATGTATCTATCCTAAATTTACAGAATGCTCGTCATACCGATATGATTACAACGCCCAACGCCATCAGGAACGAACTATGACACCATCAGTATTACTTCAAAGCAGTAGCATTCGTTCTGTAATGTTTAGGATAGATCGTGCTTTACCACGTGTTAGTACCATTTCATAAATTTTTCTTCGGGTTAAAAATTTTACTTTTAGCGTCTAAGCAATATACGCCCTAAAATATAGAAGGCGAACACCCACCTGTCCGCCATCACGATAACTCTATCTTCTGTCTTTAGACTTGTCATATTAGTAGTGGATGCTATCAGGATTTCTCCTGAAAGGGATCGCTCCTCCTTTCGGGATAGCAAAAAACGTCCATCCTCAACTCTACCTGCCCCACCTGCAAAGTCCTTACGTGTGTTGGAAGCTGATGATGCCGAGGCAGCAGCACCTCATCCATCTGAAAATCTTCGTTTACTGCTGCCTAATTGTAAAAGTCGGTCAGTATCACCTATCCGATTCATCCCCACTTAATATAAATGCTGCTTGTACTCTTGGCTGACCATGTCATCAAAGGCCTTGGCACTCATTCCCTTTGTTAATTTTGAATGGGCTAGTTGTTTCATCACTATCTCTCCCATCGTTGGGAACGTCTTTCGATCTATTTGATTTGCCGGATTCCATAATCCCGCATCCACCATTGCTTGCGAGTAAGCTAAGGTCACTTGTTGAAGTTCTATCCATATTCCTAGCGCCGGGCGTTTTCCTGCTATTGAGAGAGGTTCTAATATTTTGGCTTCTTTTACAATAGAGGCTTTGCCTTGAACATGGAGGATATGATCTACACCTGGGATAAAAAAGAGAACACATATATATGGATTCACAAGTATATTCTCAAAATTATCGCAAATTTTGTTACCAGGACGATCGGGAATCAAAATGGTATGTTCATCTAGTATTTGTACAAAGCCCGCCGGATCACCCTTGGGCGATATATCAGCTCCTCCTTCCATTTGACTGGAGCCGACACAAATGAAAGGAGCGTGTGTAATAAAGGATTGCATCTGTTCGCTTAGAATAGTGTGCTGGCAGAAGAGGTCACTTGTTGAAGACATCTCTGTATGATAGCTAGCTAGATAGGTTGTAGAATCCCACAGCTTGGAGCGAATGAAGGCTTTGGCACAATGTAAAAAGCATTCCTCGACATCTACCCGGATCGCTGCTACGAGCTGTTGATCTGCTGGAAAATGGGCGGTTAGAAGTGCTTTCTCTTTAACAATGCTGGCCCTGCCATTAACTCGTAGGGTTTCGCTTACTCCTTGGATAAAAAATAACAGCCCGATGAATGGATTCGCATGGATATTTTCAATCATGCGCATGTAGTCTCCAGCTTCTTTTATGGGGATAAGAAAACTATTCTCAGCAATAAAACGGACAAAGCCCTTTTCCCCGCCAAACATAGACCCATGCAAGAAATTATTCCTTTGCTTAGTTGTGGCGCATACAATGGACGAATGCTGAATAAAGTAGCGGCTTTGTTCCTCTAAGCTAGGTAATATTTTTTCTAGTAAAGCCTCAGACGGTGAGCCGACTACTTCTCGCAACTGCGCTTTTGTTTGTACCGTGAAATCTAAAGGCAGCTTCATCTTTATTCCCTCCTTTTACAGCATACATTGAAAGGATTCAACTAAGATAATTATACCTTAAATGATAATTATTACCAATTAAAAATATAAATGTAATTCAATCAGTGCTTCTTTCAAATGAAATAACCCTTGCTGCACTATTATTTATGCTACAAGGGTTTAACTAATTCTTATTCTTATCAAACATTTACGTTACAGCAAACGCGTTCTTTTTACCTCATAGACACACAGATCCTGAGCGATCTGGGTGTTCGGAAAAACTTCCTGCGCTTCCTGTAGCATATCATCAAGAGTAATCGGTCCGTCTTCAATATCATAACGTGGGCTCAAATGCGTAAGCAATAAGCCTTTAACTTCTGCTGCAACAGCGATTTCTGCCGCTTGTTTTGCTGTGGAATGCCCACTTCGTTCAGCTAATTCTAGGTGCTGATGAACATAGGTAGATTCGTGCACGAGCATATCTGCTCCTTGGGCTAAACGAACCATATTCTGACAAGGTATTGTATCTCCACTAAATGCAACCTTAAGGCCTGGCTGAGGTGGGTGAACAAAGTCTTTGCCGTGAAAAACCCTGCCATCCTCTAATTGAACAGTCCCTCCCGCTTTAAGCTGAGCATACATGGGCCCTTTGGGAATACCTACCTCTTTTGCTAACTCAATCTTAAACGCACCAGGACGTGGCTTCTCCGTCATCGAATAGGCAAAGGCTGGAACGCGATGCTTCACCTTAGCCGCTTCCACGACAATGGTATCATCCTCGTAAATAATTCCTTCCTCCACCACTTTAATGATTAGGGGATACTGTAAATGAACGGGGCTAATACGCATGATGGCTTGTACATACTCATCAATGCCTTTTGGACCGTATAGCGTAATTCCGCCTGTTTCAGCCCCACGTAGAGAACGACTGGCAAGCATACCAATTAATCCGTATAAATGATCGCCATGCAAATGCGTAATAAATATCTTTTCCAACTGCGAAATATTAAGCACAGAACGCATGATTTGGTGTTGCGTACCTTCCCCACAGTCAATCAGCCACCACGCGCCTCGATCCATGAGACGAAGTCCGATACCCGATACATTCCGCTTAGTGGTAGGGGCGCCTGAGCTAGTTCCAAGAAAAACAATCTGCATGCCCTATCCACCTCCATCCTTTATGTAAAATCCACGTGCATATTTTACCAATCTTATCATATTTGGAGCAAAAATTCATCTTAACCTTCTACCATTACAATTCCGAGAGGCATCGTGACACATACCTCTTACTATTTTTTACTCTTTCACCATTCACCGCAATCTGGCATAGGTTAGAGTAAAACGAAACGCCTAGGAGGTTTTTTGATGAAGCAATTCCTTATCCTAGGCATTATTCTTTGCCTAGGGCTTTTCAGCTTTTTGACCGGCTGCTCCAGTAGCGATACCAATAAGCTCCGAGTAGGAGAGGTTACACGCTCTCTTTTCTACGCTCCACAATACGTTGCTTTAGAAAAGGGATTTTTCAAAGAAGAAGGTTTGGAGGTCGAAGTAATAACTACTTGGGGTGGCGACAAAACAATGACCTCCCTGCTATCTAATGGCATTGATGTCGCATTGGTGGGCTCCGAGACCAGCATTTATGTAGATCAACAGGGTGGGCAGGATCCGATCATTAATTTTGCCCATCTGAAGTTAACTTT
>NZ_LSSO01000160.1:0-65429 GCF_001645205.1 Brevibacillus sp. SKDU10
TAGCTTGATTTATAAAAAATCCCGTCTCACCTGTTGCAGTGATCCGGGATGCTTCTTATCTGTCAACAAATACAGCTTTACCTGTAGTCGCATCAATAAATACGTTTTTGTCTATCTTACTTTCCTTAACTTGATACACTAACTTAGTCTTTTTGCCCCCATCCACATATTCATACACCAGCTCAACCGGATTATAGCGTAGCCACTGGCTAGCTCCCACTTTTGGTGACATTACGGCATATCGATCCGGGAGTTTGACTTGCTTAGTAGAAGGAGATACAAAAGGCTTTTCAATTGAATCTTTGATAAATAAAATGACTTCTCCTGTAGCTGAATCTACATGAACCGAATAACTGAGATAGGAATTATCCGTCTGTAAAACCGGAATGCCTTGATGGCTTTTAAAGAAACGGAATATATGCGTGTATTCATTCTCGTTACTGTATGTGAGCTGTACTTCCTTGTCCCAGGGATCAAGGTATTTCTCCAGAAATCGAATGGCCTTCTCTCTAGCTTGCTCTTTAGAGACTCTCCATTTCTCTTTAAGAGTATCCTTGGCAATTTGCAGGACGCGCCCCGAGCTTAATTCCGTGAAAACCGTATATTCACCCTTTTCTCCAAATTGGTAAACAGCCTCATTTTCTTCTTTCCGTTGTTTATGATCATCCCCATTATTGGAGTAAACTTTCAACGGCCCCTTAATTCCATACTCTTGTTTAATGAGCAGCTCTGCTTCTTGTTGGTTGCGTACGAGCACAGGTTTATTTGGTGGATTCATTTTAATTAGAGTCGGTTGATCATAATCGTAGTAAGTATGATAGATCGTTTTGCCCGTAATCGCATCGAAACTATAAGCGTTCAGGATACCTGGTGTATATTCTAGTATTGGGCGGTCATTTTTTGGATCAAAGTGTTCTATATACCTTAATTTTATATGCTTTTGTAACTGATTTTCCAATTCATGTACAGGTATTGCCTGTGACGGATGTGGAAAGGCTGATTTATCTATCCATTCGTCGCTCCGTACACCAAACCCTTCTAGTTCCCCTTTTCCATTCACACTTATGTAAACATTATCCCCGTTTACTGGAATCCCGTTAACATATCGCATGAAGTTAGCTGAGCTTTTAGATAGATTGGTTTGTTTATACTCTTTACTTTTTTCGCCTAGAAATTCCTGTAAAATAACTGTGGCACTTTGTGAATCAATCGCTTTATTCCCCTTATCCCTTCCTGCATTCAATACGTCGAGTTCTTCTAACTTACCGTTAGTCCGATCGAGTCGTATTCTTGCTGACCATCCTTCTTCTTCTTCTTTTTCTGCTTTCTTTTCTTCCATATCAACAAAATAACTATCACGATCATCTTTGAGCTCCATTACTTTACCATTTTTTAGATATGGGGCAAATTTATAAAGGGACTGCATCGTTTTTTGGGCTTCTAGAGACAATCCTTTTAATTCTGTTTCAAGTTTAATAATCGGTTGTTTTGAGCTAAGTTGTATATCCTCGAGCCACAGTGATCGTGAACCTAGCACAATCAAAGTAAAGCCACACGCTAATGATAGGGAAGCAAATAGTCGGCGGTTTTCTGCTTTTTTTTACGAATACCTTCCCAAATTTTTGCTTCCAACTGAGGAGTGAAGGGAAGGACATCTAAGTTAGTTGCCCTAAACTCTTGTGCTAATTTTTTATCGAATGAATCTACACCCATGTCTCTTCCCTGCTTTCTAACATTTGCTTGATTTGTTGACGGGCTCGCGAAAGCCTTTTCCGTACTGCCTCTTCTTTTATCTGTAGAATAAATGCTATTTCTTCCATTTCTAATTCTTGGTAATAACGTAAAATAATGACTTGCCGATAATCTGGAGACAGAGACATCACTAGCCTTTCTTAATTCAACCGCTCGATTTTGCTTAAAAAATATGCTTTCCGTATCATCCGTTACCTTATTTTGGGCCTGCTGTTGACTTTGCAGGGTAAGCTTTGAAAAAATCGTCCGAAATGACCAGGAACGGACATACTTTTTCGTTTCATTGATAGCAATCCGATACAACCATGTTTTAGGCTCTGACTCCCCTCTAAAAAAATCCCAATTCATATACGCCTTCATAAAGGTTTCTTGTGTAATGTCTTCTGCAATCTTTTGGTCTTTTATCATGAGATACACCATATTTAAAATCTTTGGACCATATTCATGCATGAGAGACTCAAAGATAGTCTCTTTAGACATTGTTAAAGCGATTTCCGCTTTTTCCAATGAATTCACCTGCTTTATGTATTCTTTTTTCTTCTATTAAATTAGATTCTGCTAAACGATTTTTGTGACAATGATTTTATCGGAATTCCCCTAAAGAACAAACGCGAAAAACCGCCCTCATAGAGAGCGGTTCCCATCGAGCTCAGTCATTTTGGGGTACTAGCGGTACTGTTCTTTAACTCATCTACCTCCAATATAGAGTTAGATCATCAAAGCGAACCGGATACCACAACCTGGGTAATCATTTCATTGTCCACGGCACATCAACCTCCTATAAAGACTGTTGCGCGTTTCTAATTTGTGACCACCGAGCTCGATAATTATATTGTAGCCACAATGAACCTTTCTATACATGGCTTATCCATTTTTTCTAAACTCGCTTGCTGAAACACCATATTGTTGCTTCCAAACACGTTGAAACGAGCTGAGGCTACCAAATCCTGCTTCATATGCAATTCGAGTGATATCCCAATCCGTTGAACGTAGTAAATAGGCTGCCTCTTTTATTCGTAAATGTTGCAGGTATTGTCCGGGTGTCATTTTTTTATTCTTTTTAAACTGATGAATAAAATGATATTTGCTACTGCCAGCGATGCTTGCTATTTCTTCAAGTGTTACGGGATGTTTAAATGCTTCATGCATATAGTCAATCGCTCTTTTGATTCCCGGATATTCATGCAAGGTGGTTACCTCAAGCTCCGTGTATGTATTGTTTTTTGAATGAAGGGTAAGAAAGAGTCTAGCTATCTCCCACTCCAGTTCCGTTTGAAGCAATTCATCCATCGGCTCAAACACCGATCGCTGAAAGGCACGTTGTACGGTTTGTTGAAATAAGGGGACAACCTTCGTAGATAAGCTTGTATATTCAAGTGCATGTCTTGCTCTTACGGGCTGTTCATGCTCCCATACCTGTTGTAGAAAATCACGTTGTAGGCCAACTAGCAAAATAGTAGCAGGGCCATATGTAGCAAGATGACGATGTTGTTCATCCGGTTGTACTAACAGTCTTTGCTTAGCGGCCACTCTTTGATATCGTTGATTCCATTGAATCTCTACCTCATTGTCCAGCGGCATGCTGACTTGCAGGTAATCGCCATGATCATGTAATTCATCGTTTTCCCCCTGTTGTAAGGTAAACAATCGAAAACCACTGTTTTTCCATTCTAGAAGCATGTCCATTTGTTCATATTTCCTCCATCACAAGAGCTAATACGCAATTTCTAACGTGCCCAATTTTCTGATTTCAAAGCGCCTTTATATAAGCAGGAATATGATATCATCAATGGGAAAGTCAAACACTTTTACACATTAGTCTAACATAATCAGAAGAATAAAAAAGCGTAGCCCCCGGACCTACCGGCATTACTGGCGCTACAGGTGTCACCGGCGCTACGGGAGATACTGGGTCCACTGGAATCACCGGACCTACCGGTTCCACAGGAAACACGGGGGCTACCGGATCTACCGGTTCGTCTGGAAGCTTTTTAAATTTCCAAGTTTCCGAAAACGCACCTACTACCAGCGGCAGTTCCGCTATAGTAATAAGTACCACTCAAACCATATTAAAAACTATCACAGTAACAGGAAGTACGGCTACAAGCCGTATCTGGTTAACTGGAATAATCGGTTGGCAAAGTGTATCAAGTAATCCAGTAGTCGAATTCCAAGTTCTCCGAGGAACTACGGTCATTTTTAGTATTACTGATCAAAGAACTGGAGCAAATGCGTTTGGTTCTACGAGTATAAATCATGTTGATTTAACCCCCGGACCAATGAAAAATAAACAGTAAAATGAAGCATCGCAATTTATACTACATAACGCGCAATTTTTAATGTGCGTAATTTCCGTATTCTTTTTATACTTAATTATGATACGTTAGCGCAAGAAATTTAGATGTAGCTAGCAGTCCTCGAAAGGAGTGAATAAATGTGCTTAGACAAACAAACGGTGCTTATGCCGCTGCAGGGCTCACGGAAGCCGAGCTCATTCAAATAAAAGAGCTTCTACAGATATGCAATACTCACGATAACATTCAAATAAAATTAAATCTGGATATGCTTAACTGTAGACCTACTGACCAAGTTCAAGACTTTTACTTTGCTATAGATAACCGAATCATTGGGTATCTTGCCTTGTACATTTTTAATACGAAAGAGGTAGAAATCAGCGGGATGGTAGATCCAGCGTATAGACGTAATGGCATATTTTCGTCTTTGCTTCGGCTAGCCTATCCTGAAATTAAACGTCGTCAATTACCCAAGCTAATATTTATGTCTCAGGAAAAATCAGATTCTGGCAAAGCATTTTTAGAATCACTCGGTAGCACTTATTCCTTCTCAGAATACTGGATGGAATTAGAAGCACCGCCTACAGTATTAATTACACCTTCTCTTTCACTAAGAGAAGCAACGAAAAAAGATCTTCCCCTGCTTGTCCAAATTGATATGGAAGCCTTTGGAGCAACGAAAGAGGATGCAACAAGATATGCCTCAACAGGAGTTGAAGAACCTGATCGGCATCTTATCATGGCCTTTCATAACAGCGAATTTATAGGAAAAATCAATTATCAAAGAATTGAGAATATGGATTTTATTTACGGCTTTGCAGTCATGCCAGCTCAACAAGGAAAAGGTTATGGGAGAGAAATTTTGACAAGATTGGTGAACGACTTACTTCAAAAACAATCATCTTCCATCGTCTTGGAGGTGGAAACGAAGAACAAAAGCGCGCTCACACTGTATAACCGTTGTGGTTTTAAAGAAGTAACTGCCAATGATTATTATATCCTGGCCACTTCACAGCTTGGGAGCCTATTTCGTCTTTCGGATAGAGAGTTAGGTGACCAGGAAATGTAAAGTTCTACGAATAATCAGGAACAGCAACAGGATAGCTTCCTTTTGCTACCGTTACCTCTAGTCCTTGCTTCTCGATTTGATCTCGTAACTCTTTTGGTGTTCCCTCATCAGTGATGAGTAAATGAAAGCTGTTGAGGGGACCTATTTTAGAAAAGGCATCATGTTCCATATTCTCATGAGACGCTAAAATAAAGCGACGTCGAGAAACCTCCAAAACAGCGCGACTAAAACTAGCTTCCTCTGGTGTTGCAGTACTAACACCTTGCAAGCTAATGGCTTCTGCTGTCATAAAACACAGATCAATTGTAAATTGTTTTACCATTTCATTGGCAATAATATCGGAAATCATACCTGTTTTTTTAACTTGTCCTCCGATAAGATAAACGTCAGTATTTTCAGATTCACGTAACTGTTCTGCGATTTTAACCGAGTTAGTCACCACTGTTATCGGCATATGTTGAGGTAAATATTTTATCATATGAAAATGAAGATTCGTTCCACTTAAAAATATTGTATCGTGCTCTTGTATGTAGGATACGGCTGTTTTGGATATAGCAGTGATATGACTAGGTCCATCTTTAATACGTACCGCTGATGGCACAACAGGCTTTCGCACAGCTGATACAGGGATAGCTCCTCCATGAGTTTTTTTCAATAATCCCTGTTCTTCCATAATGGATAAATCTCTCCTGATGGAATCAATAGAAACATGAAATTGCTCCGCTAACTCCTTCACCAGCACTCGCTGTGCTTCATGGAGTATCTCCAGAATCTTTCCTCTTCTCTCTTCAGCAAACATCTCATCGCCTGCCTTCATCATGTAATACTTCCATTTTATTCCGTTATCCGCAAAAAAGTCAATATTTACCTGCAAAAATCTTCTTGTTTATGCTTTTTTGAGCAAAAAAATCAGGATTCCCGAAGAAACCCTGATTTTCTTGTCTGCAATTACATTTGTTGTGATTGGCTTTCCGACATCAAGGATACCGGACGTTGTGGTGTAAATGTAGAGATCGCATGCTTATAGACCAATTGTTGCTTGCCTTCTGTATCAATAACGATTGTGAAGTTGTCAAACGCCTTGATATAGCCTCTCAATTGGAATCCGTTTACCAAATATATGGTAACTGCGATATTTTCTTTTCGTAAATGGTTTAAGAACGTATCTTGAATATTGATCGTCTGTTTCATGGACAATACCCCCTAAAAGGACTTGTAAGTTATATATTCGGCGTGGAATGGAACTTTCCTTCCAACGCATTGGTAATTGTTTCAACCACTTGTTCATATGAATTGGAATCAGTCATATCATACCATTCCAACTGAGGCATCCGTTTAAACCAAGTTAACTGACGCTTAGCAAAATGTCTTGTTCTTTGCTTAATGTCAGCTATTGCCTTATCTAACGTGATCTCTCCATATAGATAAGGAATGAGCTCCTTGTAGCCCAAACCCTGCATGGCTACAAGATCAGCAGAATACCCTTGATCTAGCAACCTGCGGACTTCTTCTACCAATCCAGCCTCAATCATTAAATCGACTCGTTGATTTACTCTTTCATAGAGCTTCGCCCGATCCATTGTTAAGCCTATAATTTTCAAGTTGTAAGGCGAATAAGCCGCCTGATTTTGAAAATCAGACATACGTTTTCCAGTCAATTCGTATATTTCTATTGCACGTATCACCCGACGGACATCATTTGGATGTAAGCGGTCTGCTGTAATAGGGTCATGCTCGCGTAGGCGTCTGTGAAGAGCTTCTACTCCTTCCACATCGGCAAATCGTTGCAATCTCTCTCGCAATTCCTCGTCCTGATCCGCCTCAGAGAATTGATACGCATGAGTAACCGATTGTATGTAAAGTCCCGTTCCACCCACGATAATAGGCAGATGATTACGCTGATTAATTTGGGCGATTAGCTGTTGGGCCTGCTGCTGAAAGATAGCCACAGAGTATTCCTCATCTGGATTCATGATATCAATCAGATGATGGGGGACCATGGACCGCTCTTCCTCGGTAGCTTTAGCCGTACCTATATCCATACCACGATAAACCTGCATAGAATCACCAGAGATGATCTCTCCATTAAACTGTTGTGCTAATCGAAGGCTAAGAGCAGTCTTGCCTACTGCCGTAGGGCCTGCAATTACCACTAAATTCTCTTTTTGCCTCATCTCTCACTCCCCTCCAATGCTTCCATATAACTATAAATCACTTGATGTTCACGTTTTCGATAAGGTGTAAAGCCTAATTGCTCGTGCAAGGCACCTGTTGTACCCTCTTTTAAAACGACTCGTCGTGTAGCTACCCGGCGAGCTTGAGCAATCGTTTCCTCCGTCAACACCTTATCATTAGCCAATTGACGCAAGGTAGAAATACCATGTGACTCGAAGACAGCTTGTTGGAACATAGGATCAAAATAAACTACATCAAACGAGTTATCAGGCAATGCTTGAAGCTTGTCAAGGTGATCAGCCTGTTCCACCTGTACACGCCGCATCGCTTCGATTAAAGCTGGTGATCCCGTATCCCAATGAGTAAGACCGTCTCGGACAAGTCTCGCAATCATAGGCTCCGATTCAATTCCAACCACTTGCCCTGTTTCACCTGTGGCATAGGCAAATACGATCGCATCTGCCGCCAATCCCATCGTAGCATCAAGCACCTTATCACCTGGTGAAATTTGGCAAACAGAAAGCATAGTATCATTATCGCCGCGTTCTAGCCTCTTTATACGGAATGACGCTGTATTTGGATGAAAAAAGAAAGCCTGTTGACCCCTCCGTTCCAACCTAGCTCCCTTAGCAGTTACAATTAAAATATCATTCGTCTGGTATTTATCTCTGAGCTTTTCAACCGAAAGCTCTCCACGTGAAACTAGTGGAGCGGAAAAGATAGTAGCCAGTTCCTGCGCATGAGCCAAAACAGACGCCTTTGGCTCATTTCCTGTTGTTACAATCATTTCATCACTCGTTTCCTACTCATACTAAATCCGATCAATTTTGATTTCTATCTCTATGTATGTCTGCCTAGGTTGCTATCCTATTATACTAACAAAAGAAAGCTGACAACAGCAACGAATTTTAAGTAGCAATCAGTTTAAAATCAAGGTTATTCACGATGTTGCCTCTTTTCCTCTAATCAGCTTCATTATCCATAAAAGAAGAACATCCCGTCGTCTCGTAAGCATACGTTCGAGATGTTCCTCTATACTCATGCCAATGGATTTATCAAATTCTCTCTACATCACTCGTTTAAACATTTTCTCTAAATCATAGGTTGAAAAATGAATAGCGATGGGTCTGCCATGCGGACAAGTGAATGGACTCGTAGTTTGGCGAAGTTTGTTTAAAAGTGCCTCCATCTCAGCGTGGGTCAAATAACGATTCGCTTTTATAGAAGCTTTGCATGACATCATAATCGCAGCCTTTTCCCGCATTTTACTCACGTCAACCCGTTCATTTTCGCTCGCTTCCTGTACGAACTGAATCAGTTCGTTAATGACCTCCACTTCACTCCCCTGAGGGAACCACTGAGGATGAGCTCGTACAATAAACGTCCGGTTGCCAAACCATTCTATATCTAGCCCAAAGGATTGCAGCAACTCAAGTCGCTCCAACAGTTTCGCTTCCTCCTGCATTGTACATTCGACTGTATGCGGATATAAAAGCATCTGACTTGAAACCTTTTCCTCTTGCAGTTTTTGCATGAAGTACTCGTAAAAAATTCGTTCCTGAGCAGCATGCTGATCGATTAAATACATACCGGTGTCATTCTGAGCAATGATGTAAGTACCATGAACCTGACCTACTGGGTATAAGACTGGGACAGCATTTCCAGACTCATCTACGTACGCTGCATCATCATGGTTGCTTGCTTTTTGTATGGATGTATTCTCGGTATCTTCCTCAACTGCTGCGCTACTCATTTCACCTATATGCTCTTGGTGTTCTTCTCCATTTGAACTCAGCATGTGAGAAGCTTCCTCGTGTCCTGTGCTATTGTCGTCCTCGATAGCATCGCTCCAAAAGTCTTCCTCTGTTTCGATACTCCTCCTCGAATCGGTCATATCATCTTTAGTTGACGACTTTTCAAGCGCGTTAGCATCAATAGTATTTCCAGACTCATTTTGAGCAAAATGGCTACGAGAGCCTTCTGTGACAGACTGACTGGAATTGTGAACAGGATAGCTGGGTTTGCTGTTACCTGGGTACATCCAGTTGCTCTCGCGTTGCTGATCTGACTGTATGTGAGCCTCTGCTTTCGACTCCTGGTTTCCTTGCTGTCCAGATCCTTTTTTCGCCGTCAATTCAGAAGATGCAGGATCTGTTGATTGTTCTACGTAGGCTGACCGTTTTTCTCTAATCGGTACGTCAAAAGCGGTCAGTAATCGATTCATCTGCTGTTGCTGCTCGTTTGAATGATGTTCACCTAGATTAAACTGGGGCTGATACGGTTTTTCCAGCTTAATTTTGGGCTTGCTGTTCGTTTGCATCGGCTGCACAATTCGTAAGCCTGCGCGCAGTGCCTCTTTTACTGATTGTTCAACCGCTGCACACAATTCTTGTTCCTTACTAAAACGTACCTCTAATTTAGCAGGGTGAACATTTACATCAACCAAGATCGGGTCCATTTCAATATGCATAGCGACTATCGGAAAACGCCCAATCGGTAAAAAGGTATGATACCCTCGCATAATCGCTTGTGATAATGGATAATTGCGTACATAACGACCATTTACCAGCGTAGAGATGTAGGTACGATTCGCTCTCGTTACCTCTGTCTTAGATAAAAGTCCGCTCCAGCGAAAATCTAACGTCTCCCCTTCAAATGGCAATAATTGCTTTGCTACCTGAACCCCATAAATGGCCGCCATCACATGTAACAGTTTACCATCGCCTGATGTTTGGAGAAGATTTTTTCCATTATGAGTCAATGTAAAAGCAATTTTTGGATAGGTAATCGCTAAACGGTTTACATAATCTGATACATGTCCTACTTCAGTTGAAATGGAGCGCATATATTTTAAACGAGCTGGTGTATTAAAAAATAAGTCACGTACAACAATTTCCGTTCCTTTTACCCTGGCGAAATCCTCAACGCTTTTCATGTCTCCACCGTCGATAACGACCTTAGTTCCTACTTGTCCGCTATCTTCAGCACTCATCAATTCAATTCGAGATACCGAGGCGATAGATGCCAAGGCTTCCCCGCGAAAACCAAGAGAACGAATATGAAATAAATCACGTGCCGAACGAATCTTGCTCGTAGCGTGCCGTTCAAAAGCTCGCAAGCAATCATCTCGATCCATTCCCACGCCATTATCAACAATGCGGATTAGCTGTAATCCGCCCTCCTCAATGTGAATCTCTACTTGAGAGGTGCCTGCATCAATGGCGTTTTCCACCAGCTCCTTCACCACGGAGGCTGGGCGTTCCACCACTTCACCAGCAGCAATCATATTGCTTACCTGCTCCGTAAGCACTTGAATTTTCCCCATGTTCCTCCTCCTTTCTGTGTGAAGCAAGCTTATTTATGTTTGCGTAAACGTGCATTCCAGTCAGATAACTGAATGAGTGCCTGTAGAGGCGTCATTTGATTTAAATCGATATCACGTAATTCTGATAGGACATCAGCCTCTGCTGGATTTGGTAAAGGTTCATTTTGGCTAGATGTAGCTGGGGATTTGGCTACCTCTGTAACTTCTACTACTGCTTCGGTTTTATCCGTTTTTCCTTTTGTTTCTGCCTTTGGTGTAGAAGCATCGTCAGCCCTATTCTTTCTCTGATGAGTCGTTGTTTCCGTTTGACCTGATAAAACCTGCTGGGAAGCAGCTGGGGCTTGTCCCCAAAGCATATCAAGCGAAAGCTGCTCTAATGGCGCTTCTCGATCCTTGCCTTCTAAGCCCTGTAAAATTTCACGTGCACGACTGATTACCTCTAGCGGCATTTCTGCTAATTCTGCGACATGAATACCGTAGCTTTTATCAGCTCGTCCCTCTTCGATTTTATGCAGGAATAAGAGTTTGCCGTCACGTTCCTCACAACGTGCATGAACATTCACCACTCCTGGAATCTTCTCCTCAAGATCAGTTAGTTCATGATAATGTGTAGAGAATAAGGTCTTTGCCCCGATATGCTCGTGGATATATTCAATGACAGCTTGAGCTAATGCCATACCATCATAGGTGGACGTTCCCCGCCCAATTTCGTCCAGTAATATCAAGCTACGCGGGGTTGCCTTTACCAGCGCGTTACGAGTTTCTAGCATCTCCACCATAAACGTAGAGAATCCCCCCACCAAATCATCGGCCGCTCCGATTCGAGTAAAAATCTGATCCACTAGGCTAATACGAGCTTCACTGGCAGGAACAAAGCAGCCGATCTGAGCCATAACCGTAATTAAAGCCATTTGACGCATATATGTACTCTTACCCGCCATATTAGGGCCTGTAATGAGTAAAATATTACGATCCTTTTGATTCATCGTCACGTCATTTGCCACATACTTCTCTTGATTTAATACAGCTTCCACAACAGCATGGCGACCGTCTTTTACATAAACCTCGCCATCTGTGGTCAAGGTAGGACGGATAAAGCCACGTTCTTCACTCACGGTAGCAAAAGCCTGCAGCACATCAATGCGGGCAATTCGTTCTGCTAAATTTTGAATTCGTGGGATATGCTTGGCTACTTCCAAGCGAATTTGGGTAAACAACTGATATTCTAATTCCACTAGTTTCTCTTCAGCCTCCAGAATCAAAGCTTCCTTCTCTTTTAACTCTGGGGTGACATAACGCTCCGCATTCGTTAGGGTTTGCTTACGCTCATAACGTCCCGGTGGTATGTGGGCGAGATTAGCCTTCGAAACTTCAATATAGTAACCAAAGACTTTATTGAAGCCTACCTTCAAGGAGCGGATTCCTGTTAGCTCCCGCTCGCTTTTTTCGAGTTGTGCGATCCAGCCCTTTCCTTGGCGACTAGCTAATCTAAGTTTGTCTAGATATTCGTCATAACCGTCCTGAATTAAATTACCCTCACGTACACTTACAGGAGGATCTTCTACAAGAGTTTCTGCCAAAAATCGGGCAATATCACCACAATCATCCATATCTGAAGCAATCGATTGCAGGGCTTGCTCTCCGCTGTTAACCAATAGATGGATTACACTCGGGATAGCTTCAAGAGAATGGCGTAGCTGCACCAAATCCTTGGCATTTGCATTTCCATAAGAAATCCGGCCCGCTAAACGCTCCAAATCATATACGCGATCCAGCCCCTCACGTACGTCAGAACGCAATAATAAATCGTGGCGAAATGCCTCTACTGTATCATAACGATTACCAATTTCCTCAGGATTCAAAAGGGGCCGTTCAATCCAGCGACGTAACAATCGTCCTCCCATGGCCGTCTCTGTTTTATCCAGAAGCCACAATAAAGAACCCTTTTTGGACTTGTCCCGAATCGTTTCGGTCAGTTCTAAATTTCTTCGTGAGAAATGGTCCATTTGCAGAAATTCATCTGCCACGTAATGCTGTAGGGAACGCATATGTGTTAACGCTCTCTTTTGCGTAGTCCCTACATAGTGCAAAAGTCCATTCATAGCTAGGCGGACTGCATCCTCTAGCTGTGTAGCTTCCTCTGGATATAGCTCATCTACGGCTGTTTGCGACATTGCATTGGTAGCTAGGCAGGTAATGGACATATGGGGTGGTAATCCTTTTCCGCGAAGCTCATCCTCAGCGATATCACATAGCAATAGCTCACTCGGGCGATATTGCATCGCTTCCTCTACTGCTGCATACATGGTTGACAATGAGGTGGTATACATTTCACCAGTACTTAAATCACACGCTGCTACCGCCGCTTTTCCTGACAAAGCGGCAATAGCAACTAGATAATTGTTCTCTTTATCGTGTAACCATTTTCCCTCAATCATGGTTCCAGGTGTAATCATTCGCGTTACTTCACGCTTTACAACACCTTTTGATGCTTTCGGATCTTCTACCTGCTCACAAATCGCTACTTTATATCCTTTTTTCAACAATTCAGCGATGTAGGTCTCCGCTGCATGATGAGGAACTCCACACATGGGAATGCGCTCTTCAGCTCCTCCACCACGACCTGTCAACGTAATCTCTAGTTCGCGTGAAGCTAAAATTGCATCTTCAAAAAATAGCTCATAAAAATCACCTAAACGGAAAAACAAAAAAGCATCGGTATATTGACGCTTTATCTCTAAATATTGTTGAATCATCGGGGTGTATTGTGCCATTATTTCTACTCCTAATACCCATAATCATTCATCTATTATAGCATGGTTCCTAGTGGTTGTTGAGTTGAAATGGAGGTAACTTCCAAGCAAGCTTCATATCCTGATTGCAAGGCCACTCCCCATCCATAAAAATACTATGAAAAAAGGGGGTTATATATTTTCGATACGTTTGATATAAAGGTAGATCATTTAGCTCCAAATACAAGTCCTTGACCAATGAAGCAAGTTTTTCTTTTTCCCCGCGATAGTAGGCAAGCTGCATGGATATGTCTGTACTGACATCTTGCTTGAGAAGATATTGGGATTCTGCAATTACTTTTGTAAGAGCCAATACTCCTTTGGTGATTCTTGGCGAAACCAGCCAACTAGGAAGAGTCCTGTATTCAAATCCTCCATGCGCCTGTGCACGTACATCTCCTAAAAAACCGTAGCGCGGTCTTCTTTTCATACATCCTTGATCTTCTAGTAAACATAAAGGTAATGCCAAATACGTATCTAATTTACGCACTAAATCAAAATGGAGAGAAGTCCCGCTAACATGAACATGACCGCCGATTGGATAACCATCAAAGGGCATCCCCCCTGCCAACCAAATAATCGAATCATCTGAAATCCGGCGTTGAGCCAGATGGAGAGCTCTATAAATATTTTTAAAGACAGTTTCTGGTTCAGTTGATGGCTCTGGCCGAACTTCAACCAATGGATGCTGATGCGATAGAAGTTCTGTTTTTAATCGGACTCCATCATATCCGATAACACCATTTTTCGGTAAATATTCTGAAGCAATTGCCATATTTCCAGACTGATCTCGTAAAGCAAATTCCGGATCGGCTCCTAGCATTACTTGTGGAGCTGCTACTTGATCTAAAAGAATTTGCTGTTCACGTTGCTTCATAAACACCTGTAAACGTTCTCGTAGCGAAACATCTGCTGGTAGCTCGGCTTGACAGTCCAGTACCCGCATCCTTGTTGGGGAATGAACTCCAACCACCACTTTCCCGTAATCTAATCCAAGAGCGTAAATGGTACGAATCGCCAAGGTAATGATCCGATTTTTCTCAATCTCATCCAGCTTTTGACTTACCTCTTCTTTTTTCGTTTTGCCAGTTGTTCGTGCTGCTTGTAAAATCCAAACATTCCGTTCTTCTATTCGATAAATGGCAGCAACCTGGTGCTGAAATAGATAAACCTCAAACGTTTGCATAGGGATTACTCCATCGTACGTCTGAATTGGCATTCCGTGTAATTTCAGAATAGCCAACATTTTCTCTCGATGATGCGTATGTTTTATGGCACTCTCCCTATTCCACTTCTCAAACGTAGAAGCGGCGACTTTACTCATTACCATGTTAGACATACGCTTACCTCCCTTACTTCCTTCCTACACGCTATGCATGATAAAAAAGTAAGGTGCATGGCCCAGTATGGTACCATTTTTAATTAGAATATAATATTTTTCGTTGATAAAAAATAGACGAAAAAAGGCCGCCGGACAGACCGACAGCCTTTTTCTACCACTTAATCTAAATCATCTAGTAAACTCGATGAGTCGAATTGATCGTACTCTTCGGTTGAGTCATCAAAGTCATGCGAGAAGGAGTCTTTATCCTCACAGTTGTGACAAATTACAACACACACCTTCGTTTCTCCAACAACTTCCACAGAATACTCCTGTTCAACTCTTACATTAACTGCATTACCGCAAATTTCTGCTCTGACGCATTTTGGTTGTTCAATGCACTGGCAAATGATTTCTAAATCACCGCGGCAATTTTTGTCAAAATAAGAAAGAGGAACATCTAAAGTATACTGTACTTCTTCTTTTTTGACTTCTGTTTGAGTATTATCCTCATAAGAATACCAGAGATTGACATCATACGTTCCACTGATAACGACCGATTCTAACACTTTCTCTGCTGAAAAGTTATTGTTTATAATCCAGCATCCTAAGATAGTAGTCGGTGTCTGAGTAGGTGTGATCGTATGTGTCGTTTGCGAGAATCTATGTCCTCTACCGCATACAGCCTTGGCAATCAATTCTCGACACTGCAAATCTTTATCAGGACCAGACATATTGTAACCTCCTCCATACATCGTTTCTGTACATTTGTATGCAGGTGATTCGCTCAGAGTGCAAGATCGAGAGAACTGTTGCGGCAAGAATTAATCTTTCATACTTTAGTGACCACAGCCACAGCCTTCATCATCATGATGACCGGCTTCAGGGCCACCTGTTTTACCGGTAAGAGGATTACCACCCGTATCTAAAATAATTCTATCGGACACAGTATTGGTAATAACATGGGTCACCATTTGCAAAAGATCGTTTACATCTGTTTGAGATTGCTTGAATTCTGTAACTAGCGGAATCTCATCTAATTCTTCCTGAAGAGCATCGAACTCCGCTTGTACTTTTTCTACAAGTTTCGTATTGTTCATGCTTTCATACATGACTAGTTGCTTTTGTTTTGCTTTCAGACTGGAAACCAAATCCTGAACGCGTTTGTTTTGCTTCACCTGTGATTCTGCTCGTTTGAAAAAATCTACTTCCTTCGTCCGAGAAATCATGTTAGCTAATTCACGCGCTTTCGCTAAAATTTCTTGATCTGTGTAAACCGGTGTTTCTGCCATCTCCAATTACACCTCAACTTTAGTCACTAATTCCCCATATGTGGTAAATGTTTTTGCCTCTGTAATTGTAACATGTACCAGTGTACCAATTAAAGATTTATCAGCTTTTACATGCACTAATTTTCCAGTTCGAGTGCGTCCAGCTAATACCTCTGGATTTTTTCGACTTTCTCCTTCAATCAACAATTCATAGGTTTTGCCAATCATCTCTTGATTTTTACGCAAGGAAATCTCATTCTGCACGGCCATCAATCGTTGTAAACGATCCTTTTTCACTTCTTCTGGGACATTATCCACCATAGAAGCAGCCGGTGTACCCTCGCGTGGAGAGTAGATGAACGTAAACGCTGAATCGTATTCCACTTCTTTCATCAAGGACAGTGTTTCTTGGAATTGTTCCTCAGTTTCACCTGGGAATCCTACAATTATATCTGTAGTTAACGAAACATCAGGAATAGCAGCCTTAATTTTACGAACCAACTCCATATAATGCTCGCGTGTATATTTACGTGCCATTTTTTTCAATACTTCTGAGCTGCCAGACTGTGCAGGCAGATGAATTTGCTCTACCAAATTTCCGCCTTTTGCTAAGACTTCAATGAGGTGGTCATCAAAATCCCGTGGATGACTTGTTGTAAAGCGAATACGTGGAATATCAATCTTACGAAGTTCGTCCAACAAATCCCCAAGTCCATATTTCCGATCTTCAAAGTCTTTACCGTATGCGTTTACGTTTTGTCCCAGTACCATGATCTCTTTAAAGCCTTGACGCGCCAATTCACGCACTTCAGCAATGACATCCTCTGGGCGGCGACTGCGTTCTTTTCCACGTGTGTAAGGCACGATACAGTACGTACAGAACTTATCACAGCCATACATAATATTGACCCACGCTTTGATATCACCCGTGCGTGTTTTCGGCATGTTCTCGATGATATCGCCCTCTTTAGACCATACCTCAATCACCATTTCTTTACTAAACATTGCATCTCGCAATAATACTGGCAGACGGTGTATATTATGCGTTCCAAAAATCATATCTACTTCTGAATAAGAGCGTAATACTTTATTGACTACCTTTTCTTCCTGTGACATACAGCCACATAACCCGAGAATGAGATTAGGATTGTTACGTTTCAGATGCTTCATGTGACCAAGCTCACCAAACACCTTATCCTCTGCTCCTTCTCGGATCGCACAGGTATTAAACAGAATTACATCAGCTTCCATTGTATCTTCTGTCGCTGTATAACCCATTGCTTCAAAAATTCCAGCCATGGTCTCCGTATCATGCTCGTTCATTTGACAGCCATACGTACGAATCAAATAGTGAAGACCTTTTCCGATTTGTTTCATCTCTTCCGGTATAGTGAAATCGTAATGCACGGTAATGTCTTCTTTTCCACGTTTCTTAGCGTCCTTTAAGCTTGGTGCCTGAAAATATTTTGCATAATCTGCTGTGGACTTATTAGACTTTCCGGATTTTAAGTCCGTTGTCGCCTCTTTTTTATCGATCATTTTCTATTTTCACCTCATAATATGCTGTTTTTTTCTGCTATCATCCAGATATTATAGCATATTTGGACTTTGAGAATAAAAGGAAAAAAGTTCTCTGGGAATAGGGTTAGGGTGGTTATCCTTGTCGTACAAGTAAAGAGCAAAAACGCTTACCACTATTCTTAAAGTGTGTTGTTTAAAATTGTAAAACAAGTCTAATGCGAGGGTAAAAAATGGATACGTGAAAAAGAGCCTTTCTTGGTTGATTCAAGAAAAGCTCTTACGTTATACAAGCAAACGATGGTTTTACCTGACATGGACAATATCATGCCTGTTCAGACTTGTTTTTAAACTAATGCTTTTTTGGGGAGAATGTCCAATCGAAGCATGTACTTCGCTATTATGCATTTGCTTGGATGATTTCAGCCCGATGTTTCGTTCTTCTAGCCGCCCTATCCTCTTCTTTCATGAGAGGACAGGTATAGCAATACTGGGCACCCTCGGTTCTAAAATATCTACAGCAAACATTTTTCATTCTCATTTGCTTTGTTGGATCCTCTATATGTTCGATTAATCGCACCTTCACATCAAACGGATTCTTGCTACGTCCAAAAACACTTGGACTTAACTCATGCTGTAAAAAATGAAAGTCATCAATCACACGCTGCTTCTCTTCGAAGCTTGTTGTTTGTTCCAAAAGATTTGTTATAAAATGATGGAATTTCGTTGGCAGTTGTCCCCACATTTGGCCTACGTTAAATCCAGTAACAGCAGATATGCATTCCAAGAGAGGACGCAATGTTTCACCATACAGTCTGGAAAGAACATCCGTTCTCCACCCCTGTCTCTTCTCATCACTCACTGGTGCTTTTGTTTCTGTCCAGGAGCGTAGTTGAAAAGAGATTCGGGTATACGATCCCTCTGATTTTGGACTCATATGTACAATTACATTCTCTAAGGAGAAATCCAACGCCTTATTTTGGACCGACACCATGTATTGAAGTCCTGTAGCCATCGCCAGAAACCAGCTAGCAAGGTAAGCAGCCGTAGCCGTATCATCTAATGCCTTGATCACTAGAGCGTATTGATCAATAAAATTTCGCATATTGCTCTCATGAAGTAGGTCAGTGGCAGCCATTGAATAAAAAGCCCCATTAGGTTCTAGCAAATGAATATTAAACAGCTCATCAAGTCGTTGGATATATTCGTTTTTCATTATATTTCTCCTTTTCTTACTTTTCGTTATGTAGCAGAAAACGGCTCTAACGTGCGAGAATGATTTTCATTATTTGTAATTGTAAAGCACAGGGCTTAAGCATTCAACTCAAAAAGGCTACCAAACGTTCTCTCATGACGTTTTGTAGCCACTTTTTATTTGACATTCCCATGTAGTCTTCATCAGCCTCTGTTCTCCTGTGTGCTTTTATTTTTTTCAAAATTTATCTAGCTTCCTAATTTTTTAGGACAAAACTTGAAGGTAGTTCAACTCAAGGAATCTCAAAATCTATTTTTTATCTTATAAGGAAATTATATTTTTATGTACAAAAGTATGTAGTAACTAGCTTCTTTTGACAGAAATCCATGGTTGATATTCTGCAAAAAACACGAAAAAACTTGAAATAAGTTCAAATCATTTATGTAGATATCTTGAATTTTCTTCATATTTCTTTTGAAGATACTTCAACTATCGTATAATTGTTAGAAAAAAATGGGGTGAGAATATGTCGACATTTGGTCAACGATTACAAAAATCTAGAAAAAAAGCAAAATTAACGCAGGAACAAGTGGCCAATAAGCTCGGACTTGACTACTCCACTATCTCCAAATATGAGAATGATCACTCGCAACCCGATAATGATACTCTTATTACGCTAGCAGATTTGTATTTGGTTACTGTAGATTATCTACTCGGTCGAACAGTCGAACAATCTGATCACGATCTCTCTTTAGTGGATGCATACCTGCCTAAGGAAAAATTAGAAAAATTAACTCCAAAACAAATGGAAAAGATTAATGATTTTTTGTCTTTACCTGAAGACATTCAGATGAATATCGGTACAATGATTGAAGCCGCTGTCGAAATCGTAAAAAACAAAAATCGTCCTGATTAGTAATCGAACTGATTATGGCGTTTTTTCGCATCTTCAATGATTTTCTCTATAAAGCAAATAATGGAATTTATACTATAGTCTTTATTTTCGATTAAGTAGAGTTCGGCTAATTCAACGGCTTTCATTTTGGTATAATCTGTGAGTTGTACCGCTTTTATCTCCATTTTTTTCACCTACTTTAAAATTCTTTGCATATAAAAATTTATCATTAAATTATAGAATTTTTTGTCGAAAAATGAAGATAAAGCCTGTCTGTTCTACCCCCTTCAATTTTTCTTTACATTTATCCATAACATCTGTATAATAGTATGCCAAAAAAGAAAGAATCATCCATTTATTCCGGATGATTCTTTCTTTTCAAATGTTTTACTAATTCATATTTAGACCTAGAAACTGTTGTATAAGAACCATCGTCGAAGTAAGCTCTGATGAACAACGGATTCTCCACTACATAAGTAATGTTTTCGAGATTAACAACATTTACAGCATCTAATGAAACAAAGCCGTATTTTCCCCAAGAAGCGCGAATCCCTTCTAAGGTAGTCACTCCAAGAAACACACCTTTGCTAGTATGGAAGCGTAAAATGCTATCTGAGTTCTTTTTTGGTCTAAAGAGATCTACATAATTAACCTCTTCTACTCCAAATTCCACAAAATCTGACTCATCGTACTTTCTTTCGATTCTAATCCCTGTTAGCCTAGGTTTCATTTTGCTTCACTTTGCTTTTTTAGTTCTTCTGGCACGACTGGACTACCGATGCCAGCTTTGAACGAAACAGCAAAAGCTCTGGCCACGGCGGTAAGCATAACCGAAGTAATTTCTGCTATAAGTTTTTTCATTGATACTCACCCCCCTTTGGAATTAATAGCAACGATTGTACAAAGAATGATAATGCTACTATGGGAGAACCGAAAACGAAATTCGTGCTTACAATTAAAACAGAGCTTAATTTTAACAGAAGCACTTTTCGAGGTACGGTCAGATTTTCATATGTACTATTAGGAGCAAAACCAAATACTAGAATGACACTGATAGCTGTTAGTAAATATACAAAAAAACTGTTTACAGGAACATGCGGGATGACCGCAATAATTGCTGTTGTAACAAGAAAACATTGATCTAAGGATTTTAGATGATAGCCCCCCGAAAAAAAGCGTAGAATCACAAAAGATATCAACGCGATAAAGGTCCCCAGTAACTTATTTGTCCAAAACCCAATAAGAAACAAAAAGAAACAGATGAAAAATAAGTTAAGTAAAATAGAAAGAGCGTAGGATAATATTGCTACACTGTTCGTACGCTCTGGACTTGCGTTTTTTATTTTAATAGACATAACTTCTGATAGTTTTTCAATCAATAATTTTGTCCCTCCTATATAACCAACGAAGTAAAAGTAATAGAGGGGCCAAAATAGGGAGGATTAACACCCATATGTCACCTTTAAAAATAAAAATCCAATATGTAGTTGATGAAAGAGTCAATATCCCCAACACCAACCCACAAATGATTCTTATCTTTAATGCGTCCAATTTTCCTTTTTGATATAAATCATGGGGTGGTTGCATAATGAAAGAAAACCCAAAATTAAACATACCAATGAGCCAGCCTATCAATAAAACGGTCACATCGGTGATAAGTTGAATCAAAAAAGTTCCCCACTCTACAAGACTTTTACCATCACTTAATGTCACCAATCCAAAGGATAGAAGAACAGGATAAATCACAAATTGAATTCCTAAATAACTTAGATAACCAATTGCGGTAATCAAGGCTGATTCATATACTCTTATTTTGAACAAAAGTCTGAAAAACACTACAATCAGAAAAAATTGCGCCCCAACATCAATCTGGTCTACTTCTAGTACAACTCGGTTTACAAACGATGTTATAGACAATGCTGTAGCCATGATTGAGAAGTCCCTCAAATACATCGTTACTGGTAGCCTAAATGCTTTGAAGGTTAAGAACAGAATGGTAAATGAATCAACAAATCCAAACAATAAATACAAAAAACTTTTCATATTATATCCCCTATTTAGCCAAGATCAAAACGATGTAGGTGTTTTTGTACTCACGACCATACAATAGACTATCTCTTAGAGAGTGTAGCTCGCTCATAACTTCTTGGTGAAAAATGATCTCCTCGCCTAATCAGCTCAAGGGAGGTTTTTTATTTTTAAGTAAGTAACCATCAAGGCTAAAAAGAACATGCCAAACATGGAAATCAAGAACAAACCCTGATATCCAATGTGTAGTACCTTTATGTACTCACCTCCTTCCCAATTGGGATAAAAGAGAGTGTGCTGATCATCTCTTAAGTGGCCGCATTCTATTGTACCTCGCTATTATAGCATGGATTTTTTACGTATTCTCTACTTTCATAAAATATCAATGAAAAGCATGTGAATCCTTATCAAATCGAGTATTTTCTTGTAAAAACACGTAAAAAATAACATAAAAAAAGCCCTAAAATCTGAATGCTAAACCTTGTCCTCCCTCTGTTACTACTTTTGTCCAATCCAACAACAAGCAATGCCCACATGACATCTTACCAACGAATGAATCACCATAAATGTTAGTTGATAGGACATACTAATATGACAGTTATCTTAATGCAAAGGTAGGTACTTATGAATGTAAAAACGGGCTCATTATTTTGGGTGAATACACTGCCATCTCCTTCTAGTTATCCAAAGCTTACGAAGGACGTTCAATGCGATGTTCTCATTATTGGCGGTGGAGAAGCTGGTTCCCTCTGTAGTTTTTATTTAGTAAATAGTGGCGTAGATACCGTATTGGTAGACAAACGACAGGTAGCCCATGGTAGTTCCTCTGCTAACACAGGTCTTTTGCAATTTGCCAATGATAAATCACTGACATCCATGATTAATACCTTTGGCGAAGATAGAGGAGCACGCTTCTATTGGATGTGTAAACAAGCTGTAGAGGAATTACAGCATATCACCACACAGCTAGAACTATCACCCGATTACATACAAAGGTCAAGCCTTTACTACGCTTCGCAACCAGAAGATGTACCGAGCCTGCAAACCGAATATAACTGGCTATCTAAATACGGGTTCCCTGTAACTCTCCTTCAATCCGATGAAATAAAAGAGCGTTACTCTTTTAGCAAACCTGCTGCCCTGTATTCGGAAGGCGATGGGGAATTTAATCCGTTTAAGCTCGTTCACTCGCTTCTTCAGCATGTTCATAAAAAAGGAATGTCGATTTATGCTGAAACTGAAATCATACATCATGCCTTAGAAGGGAGTACCCTTGTTTTTTACACAGCAGAAGGCAACTGCATCCGCTGCAAAAAAGCTATCTTTGCTACTGGATATGAAACCCAACAAATCAAACGGAATAAAACTGTAATGCTCTCTAGTTCTTATGCATTAGTAACTAAACCTCTCCCAACATTTACGGGGTGGTATGAGCGTTCACTTATTTGGGAAACAGCTCGTCCCTATCTTTATCTGCGTACTACTGTGGACAATCGAATTGTAGCAGGTGGTTTAGATATTGATAGCTTTGACGAGCAAGAACGTGATTCTCATTTACAGCATAAAGCCAAGCTATTGCTTGAGCAGGTTCAAAGCTTGTTTCCCGGCATACCTGATATGCACATCGAATACTCCTGGGCTGCAACTTTTGCTGAAACACATGATGGTCTACCCTTAATCGGGACACAGCCTGATTTTCCTCAATGCTATTTTTTGCTTGGCTATGGCGGAAACGGAACAGTCTCCACCATGGTTGGAGCACAAATTATTCATGATCTTATTATTAAAGGATTTCATACTGACGCCCATTTAGTAGATTTTGCCCGCACGTAATGTAGTCCTTTTTGCAAAAGGAATATTTCTCAACAGGCTACACACAATGAGTGTAGGAAATTTGTTAGAGAGAGGGGCGCTTATGTTTGAACAATATTTTGCTTCCTTAGGCAAAAAAGAACACATCTCCCTTTCTGTTTACCAAGCAGAAAAACAAATAAAGGCAAAGCTGAAAAGCGATGATTTAATGATCCGTTATGTTCCACAAAACAATGAACTCCTAGCACTGTTTTATCTCCCTAGCATAACGGACACTGATCTTTTGCAGAAAAAAATTTTGCCTATCCTGCAGTCCCATCTCAATGAGACAATGGACGCAGAAACGCTTATGGATCACCTACCCGTAACCGCTGTGAAACCTAACTCAGACCTATCAATGATTGCTTCATCCCTTACCCAAGGCTGGACATACATTCATATTCACGACCAAGCTTGTGGACTATTAATCCGCTTAGCTAAAACGGAATCTCGAAGTCTGTCACGCGCAGAGACGGAAGGCCAAATTTTTGGATCGCAAGTAGGTTTTATTGAAGATAGCGATAAAAATTTATCTTTACTCCGCCATATGCTACCGACTCCGGATTTACAAGTGGAGACACTCATGCTTGGAGAACGCTCTCCTTGTCAGGTGCATATCCTTCGCCTCAA
Organism: Brevibacillus sp. SKDU10; assembly: GCF_001645205.1. Classification (NCBI taxonomy): domain Bacteria; kingdom Bacillati; phylum Bacillota; class Bacilli; order Caryophanales; family Paenibacillaceae; genus Brevibacillus; species Brevibacillus sp. SKDU10. The sequence continues at coordinate 24,117 of NZ_LSSO01000160.1, forward strand.
AGATTTATGCTCGCAGCAGAATGTGAATACTGTCCGTCAACGTATAGAGGATTTACAAGTTGACACGATCATTGACAGTGCTACCCTTGCTCAATTGATTGATGATAATTCTTATTCTGTCTTTCCTCCATTGCTGTTAACAGAACGTCCTGATCGGACTGTATCTTCTCTCTTAGAAGGAAAACTGGTTCTGTTAGTTAGCGGCAGTCCATTTGTTATCATCGGACCCTGTAATTTTTTTGATTTTTTCCGTTCCACAGAAGATCAATATCTGCGATGGAATATGGCTTCCTTTATACGGATTCTTCGGATTTTTTCCCTGCTGATCTCTACTCTTTTCACTCCTGCTTATGTTGCTGCCCTCACTTTTCATTACGCCGTTATTCCAGCAGCTCTCCTAGTATCCATCGCCCAGTCTCGTTCCAAGGTCCCCTTTCCACCAATATTTGAAGCTCTGATGCTGGAATTGATTTTGGAATTATTAAAAGAAGCTGGGGCAAGACTTCCAACAAAAGTCGGCCAAACGATGAGTATTGTAGGCGGGATTGTCATCGGACAAGCTGCTGTGCAGGCGGGATTTACGAGTAACATTCTCATTATGATTGTTGCGCTAGGAGCTATTGCCTCTTTTACTACTCCAAGTTATATGATGGGAAATGCACTTCGTCTCATTCGTTTTCCCATCATCATTTTGGCCGGTCTTTGGGGAGGAATAGGTATTATGGCTGGTATCTGTTTTCTGTTATTGCATCTCCTAAAACAACGTAGTCTTGGAGCTCCCTATCTATATCCCGTTTTCCCTCCCCGTATTATAGGTATGAGAAACTCTCTAGTTCGTCTTCCTTTCTCCTGGTTTGCTAAAAGAGTTAATTTTAATCGAAGGAATGATTCTCACAAATTTAATCCATCTGCAGACAAAAATAAAAACAAATTTGATAAGTAAGGATGATGGAAGGAAGGTTCACTATGCCTCCAGAAAAACCTCGACCCTATTTCATGTTTAACACTGTTTTATTAATCTACGCCCTGCATAGCGTACAGATCGGGATAGGTATCCTAGGCTTTCAGCGCTATGTCTATCAGCATGCAGGTCATGATTCATGGATATCCGTCATATTAGCTGGATGCCTGCTATCGTTCATTTTATGGATCATGGTAAAGACACTGCGCATATTTGATTACTATGATCTGTTTCTGATTCATTACACAGTATTTGGCAGATGGATAGGTAGGCTTCTAAATGCTCTCTATGTTGGCTACCTGCTCCTTGCCCCCTTCATCATTATCATGAATTACATCGACATGGTCCAAACCTGGATCTTTCTTGATATGCCCAATTGGGTCTTAAGTTTGCTCATCTTATTATTGGTCGCCTATGGTGTGACAGGTGGTATTCGTACGGTAGTCGGTTTTGCTTATTTAGCCGTCATTCTAACACTCTGGCTCATCCCACTAGTCTTTTTTGCCTCCCCTTATTTATTTTGGAATCATTTACTTCCAATCGGGGAGCATAGCCTAAACGAAATATTGCTTGGAACCAAATCGATGTCATTTAGTTTGTTAGGCTTTGAATTACTATACTTTATGTATCCCTTTATCAAAGGAAAGAAAAAAGTAAGCCGTTATGTCCAATGGGCTTCTCTTTCCATCACCTGTATGTATTTATTAGTGATGGTAGTGACACTCGCTTTTTTTTCAGGCCCTCAGCTAATGCGAAATAACTGGGCGACCTTCGCTATGTTTAAAATAGTTCAGCTTCCCTTTTTAGAACGCTTTGAGTACATTGCTGTTTGTTTGTGGCTATTGATTGTCCTGCCAAACATTATGCTGTATTTTTGGGCAGCTATTCGGGGGATGAAATGTGTATTTACCTTCACAGAAAATCAGTCACTTTCGATTTGTCTAGTGCTTATCTTTAGCCTTTGCTTGCTTTTTAGGACACGAATCCAGATTGAATCGATCAGCAATATCATAGCTACCATTGGAATAATTATTGCTTTCGCATATCCCCTATTCCTGTTTACCTGGGTCTTCATTCGTGAAAAATGGTTAAAAAAAGGCGGGAATCAACATGAAGCGAACAATTCGTAAAACCCTTTTTGTCTGTTTCGTGGCCATGATGGCGGTAGCAGCCGGTTGCGCAACAGGACGGCCGCTCGAAAAAATGGGATTAATTGTGGCAATGGGAGTAGATTTGTTACCTAATGATCGAATCATGGGGACCGCTGCACTATACGGCATAGATCCCAATGCTAAAGATAAAGTAGCGGTGCTTACCAATACAGCCAACACCTTAAAAGGTATCCGAACCAAACAAAATCAGGAATTTTCTAACCGACTCGTATCCGGTCAGCTACGTGTTGTCTTATTTGGCTCACCACTAGCTCAGCACGGGATTATCAACCTAATAGATACACTAGCTCGTGATGCTGAGATTGGTACTGGCGTGTATTTAGCCGTTAGTCAGGATAATAGCAGTGACCTATTAAAAAATCGCTTTCCAGAAATCAGTAACATCGGGACGTTTTTATATGAACAAATCCAACAAAATTCACGGCATGAGGAATTAATTTCAACCACACTCCACCAGTTTTTACATGATTTCTATTCAGTAGGAAAAGACCCTGTAATGCCCCTCTTTCATTACAAAAATAACGAGGTTCACATGTCTGATATCGCATTATTTTGTGATGATAAGATGGTAGGTCACTTTAATGCACAGGAAAGTTTTTATTTAAAATTGATTCGAGATAAGTACAAAGCGGGAACAAATGAAATTGCTTTGAAACGAGAAGAATTGGAGGAGCTTATCCCAAAAAAGTCTAGGTATTCTCAAAAGGATACCGTATATGTAGTAATCAGTAATTTGGAAAGTAAAGCGAAGATAAAAGTGATACGTCAAAATCCCCCTACTTTCCAAATAACCTTACATGCCGTGTCTCAAATACATGAAATTTCCGAGGAAATTAGCCTAGGAACAAAGGATGTGATTAGAAAGCTTGAACGATCTCTCAATCGGGAAATGAAAAAGAATATTAACAAGCTAATTGCTCGAACCCAAAAGCTAAACACAGATCCTATTGGTTTTGGCGAGCAATATCGTAGTGCTGTCCGTAACAGTAACTTAACTCGGGATAACTGGAGAGAGCTATATCCCAAAGCAGAATTTTCAATCATCGTCCATAATACCCTGTCACGCACTGGTATTATTGATTAGTATGGGGGAACAAAAGAAAAACGCCACAGCTTATATGTAAGCCTGGCGTTTTTTTGCTGAATGGATTTTGTTTTTATCTATTCTCTGACTTAATCAACTGGTCGTTTATCGTATGTTTATTTTTATTTAGCAAACGTTTTCGCGATTTCAATAGCACGCTCTTTTGCTTTTGCCTTGATATTTTCTGCCTCAGCAGGAAGTGCGTTCATGCCTTCTACTGCCAATGTTTCGTAGTCAGTGATACCGATGAAGTTCATTACTGCTTTTAAATATTTATCACCAAATTCAAAGTCAACAGCAGGACCCTCTGAGTACATACCACCGCGAGCTTGAATATGGAGAACTTTTTTACCGCTTAGTAAGCCTGCTGGACCAGCTTCTGTATATTTGAAGGTTTTTCCAGCGATTAATACGTTGTCAATGTACGCTTTCACTACAGGAGGGAAGCTCAAGTTCCACATTGGTGTTACGAATACATAGCGATCTGCTTCTAAGAACTGATCCAATACTTCACCCATGCGGCCAACTTTAGCTTGAGCTTCTGGAGATAAATCACCAAACGCAGTTCCTTGACGCAATTTGTTCCATGCATCTAACACAGTCCCATCAATCATTGGAATATCTTCCTTGAATAGATCGACGCGTACTACCTCGTCCTGAGGATTTGCTTGACGGTATGCATCTAAGAAAGTTGCGCCCACACTTAGTCCAAAGGAATCCTCTACAGAGTTCGGATTTGCTGTAATATACAATACTTTTGCCATTTTTGTAATCATCCCTTCTGATGTATGTACCTTATTATTTGCTTGATGAGCCTGCGGCATGTAATACATTAAAATTTATTTACTTACCTTATATAAGTATAGTACTTTTCGGTAGAAAATTTGTCAACACATTTATTTAGAAAGTATCTTTCCATATTTTTCTGTATTTTTTTAGATCCTTTATCGTATTCTTCATTTGACAAGAGTGAACGACCTGTGAGATGCTTTGCCTAACGAACGTTAGGTAGGAGGTTTTGTCTTATGACTGCAAACAAGATAAAAGAGGCTGCTTTGCAGTGCTTTGCTCAACACGGCTACGAGGGAACGTCGCTTGCTCAAATTGCAGACGAGGTTGGAATTAAAAAACCTTCCATTTATGCCCACTTTAAGGCAAAGGAAGATCTTTTTTTACACTTGATCCATGATGTATTCACGATTGAGAAGGCCAAGTTGCAACAATTTTTAATGATCAATCAGGATCAGCCCCTAGCTACCTTGTTACCCGAATTGTTAAACCATTACAAAACAAATTTTACTCACGATAGCACGTTTACCTTTTGGCTTCGGATGGCTTTCTTTCCCCCATCTAGTTTGGTCAAGCCGGTTAGTGATGTGACCAATCAATTTTTAGACGAACTGGAGGCTATGCTAGTCCCTTTGTTCAAGCGTGCAAAAGAATTAAGAGAAATTCAGGTGGATGATCCCCAAGATGCCGTCATTGCCTTTCTTTGTTTAATGGATGGGCTATTTGCGGAATTATTGTTTGGTGGATCAGATCGATATGATAAACGTTGGTCTTCCTCATGGAAAATTTTTGCCAAGGGAATACACCTTCGAATACACATGGAAAGGGATTGGGAGTAAACCTATGATGAACCGGAATTGGACATACGTCCTTATCGCAGGCTTATTAGAAATTATTTGGGTCTCGGGGGTTAAACACTCCTCTACCTGGTATGAATGGGCTGGAACCATAATCACGATTGCTCTTAGTTTTATCGTGCTTATCCGTGCAACGACATCTCTTCCTATTGGCACGGTCTATGCGGTCTTTACAGGAATCGGTACTACAGGTACTGTTTTGACAGAAATGTTGTTATTTGGTGAACCGTTCCATTTAGCGAAAATAAGCCTTGTTGCTTTATTGCTGATTGGTGTTATCGGACTGAAATTAATTACGTCTGATGATTCCAATACGAATGAAACAAAGATGAAAGGAGCGAGCTAAAGCATGGGCTGGGTTTTCTTATTTTTTGCAGGATGCTTTGAAATTGTTGGCGTGCTTGGCTTAAAAAAGGTCTCATTGAAGCAGAGCTTCGCCTCTTATCTGATTTTAATGGGGGGATTCGCTCTTAGTTTTACCTTTTTGAACCTGTCCATGCAAAGTATCTCCATGGGTACAGCTTACGCAATCTGGACTGGCATCGGTACAGTTGGGAGCGCCTTACTGGGTATGCTTGTTTATAAGGAACCGAAAGAATGGAGGCGGATTTTATTTATTATGATGATTGTATCCGCTGCTATTGGCTTGAAAATAATCGCATAGGTACTGCACAGCAAAAACGAGCGGAAAAGCACAGAAGATTGAGTTGCGAGAATATACATCATTTCGCAATGACACCTCTGTGCTTTTTTGTGTAGGTGAAATAACGACTATCTGGTTTCTTTTTGTTTCATCTAAGCGTTCCCAACCTCTGCGGTCACTTTACTTGTCTCCTCTTTGAAAAACTGAGGCAGATAGGGCTTATGTGCTTCCAGCATTTCATCTAAAATCGTTTTAGCGATGGAGTCTGATGGAATTAACGGATTAATGCTCATCGCTAGCAATGCTTTATGATAATCGCCTGTCACTGCTGCTTCGATCGTCTCGCGTTCAAAGGATTTAATTTGTTGAACTAAACCGTTTACGGCGATTGGCAACTCTCCCACCGAGATTGGCACAGGTCCTTCTTTTGTGATAACGCAGTTCACCTCGACAGCCGAATCTGGGGAAATCCCTGCAATTGCACCGTTGTTACGAACATTAACCGGTTGAATATCCCGCACATCATTATAAATCGAGTAAATAAGATTACATGCCGCATCACTATAGTATGCGCCGCCTCGTTTCTCAAGCTGCGGTGGCTTGATGGCCAACTCAGGGTCTTTATACAGCTCAAACAGTTCCGCTTCTACCTTCTGAACTACCTCAGCTCTCGTTCCTTCTTTTTTCGCCGCTTCTCTTTCATGTTCAAGCATCGGTCCAGTCTGATAATAATAGCGATGATAGGGACATGGCAATAAGCCTAGCGCCCGGATGAATTCTTTTTCCCATCCCATATCTACAATATTTTTCACGGAAGGACCGGTTTCCTCATCACTTGTTAGCTTGTCAATTACTTGCTGGGTTACCTTCTTGCCATCCAGATAGACGTTCGTACCGAAAACCATATGATTTAACCCTGCAAAATCAATATGCACGCGACTACTATCTACATCTAGCATCTTGGCGACAGCCATTTTCATACCTACTGGAACATTGCAAAGACCTACGACTTTTTTAATATTGCTGTGACGCAGAACCGCCTCGGTCACCATTCCTGCTGGATTGGTAAAATTAATCAGCCATGCTTCTGGACATAGTTCTTCCATATCCCTGCTAATGTCTAAAATTACTGGGATTGTGCGCAATGCCTTAAACAGACCACCTGCACCGTTTGTTTCCTGACCAATGCATCCATGCTTTAATGGTATACTTTCGTCTAATCCACGAGCCTTTAGTAGACCTACACGTAATTGAGTCGTAACAAAATCTGCTCCTGACAGGGCTTCTCTGCGATCCAATGACAAATGAATTTGCATGGGAACACCAGCCTTCTCCACCATGCGTTTTGCTAAATTGCCTACGATTTCTAACTTTTCTTTGCCTTCTAAAATATCGACCAGCCAAAGCTCACGCACAGGTAATTTCTCATACCGCTTGATAAAGCCTTCAACTAACTCTGGTGTGTAGCTGGAACCACCGCCAATGGTTACGATTTTAATTCCGCTCAACTGTAAGTCCCCCTTCGATGTTTATTTTTGCATAAAGGTCAATGAACTCGTTTGCTAAGTCTTTCACTGTGATTGCATTCATTAAATGATCCTGCGCGTGGATCATTAATAGGGTTACCTCTGTCTTGTTCCCGCCCGCTTCTTCCTGAATTAAAGAAGTTTGAATATGGTGCGCTTCACGTAGCTCTGCAGTCGCTTCGTCCATTAGCTTGCGTGCTTCCTCTATTTCTCCTCGCTTTGCCGCCGCAATTGCCTCCATGGCGAAGCTTTTTGCGTTGCCACCATGTAATATTATGTGAAATGCTACATCTGTATTTTCCATATGGTTGCCTCCTATCCCATGCACTCACTGTCTGCCTAGTTGTTCAAATGTAATCAATTGTATATCCCGACAGTTCAACCGTTTTTTAACATGCGGGTCAGTCAAAATCGCCAATTCGTTCATACGCTGAAGCGCATAGCTGCTCCCTTGGTAAAGTGGTTGGTCGATAAAAGCTGGATGTGTCATAATCTCCAGTGATTCAACTCCAGCATGCTTATCGAGAATTTGTTCCAGGGACTCAAGAGAAAGCTGATCTCCATAAAAACTCTGATCGAAAGCAGCAGTGCTTCTTATGCCTGCTGGCAACCGATTTGTCTCATCATGTGTGTGGAGCAGACGAAGCGGCAGATGATACCGCTCCGCCAATTTCAACACAATAGGCAATATTTTTTCATGCGCATGTACATGATGATGACTATCAATATGGGTTGGTTTCTTTCCGTATGAGAGAAATGCTTCTACTTGACGTGTAAATTCTTTCTCTACATCTTCTGTATTTATGTGATGAAATACATCCCGCAGTGCGTGAAAATGACCTGATTCATTTACTAAGGAAGGTACGTCGTCACCAAGTGGTTTGCCACAGGTCAAAACAAAATGAATTCCTACTCCTAACGTTGAATGCTGTTTGGCCAGTAAAAAGGCATGATCTACCTCGGGCATATTCATCATCATCGTGGTCGATGTAACAACCCCGCATGCATGAGAAGTAATAATTCCATAGTTGACTCCTCTTGAGTAACCAAAATCATCGGCGTTTATAATCAGTTTCGTAACGATTCCTCCCGTCCCGTGCATCTATCTAACACAATTGTTCTTATGCTTGTAATGTGTTGACAGCTTGATTTTTTGTTGCCTCCTGCTCTTCCTTGCATTTTTGACGATCCCACAGACGTATGAATGGATAGTAAATCGCAAAAGCGACTATAAAATTGATTAATTGTAGGACTAACCCGGATGCTTTAGCGCCAGTCGCTAGATAACCACTAACTAACAATGGAGTGGTCCATGGCACGGATATACCGCTTGGTCTCGCTACAAGTCCCGTAGACATTGCAAAATAAGAGATGCATAAAAGAACAACGGGCGTTATGATAAATGGAATGATTAAGAGCGGGTTCATGACGATCGGTACCCCGAAGATCACCGGTTCGTTAATGTTAAATAACCCTGGTGCAAGAGATAGTCTTCCTAAGCTTTTCATCTGCTGGCTCCTTGCCAGAAAGGCCATGGCAACAACCATTGCAAGCGTTGTACCTGATCCGCCAATATAGAGCCATAAATCAAAGAATTGAGTAGTGATAACATTCGGTAATTCTGCATTAGGATTGCTCATGTAAACAGCGCGGTTTGCATCCATCAGCGTTAACCAGATAGGGCTCATTACACTGCCAACCAAATTGGCTCCATGCAAACCGCAAGCCCATAAAAGGTGAATAAGAATAACAGCGATTAAAGCACCTGCGAAGCTGGAACCCAGTGCTTGTAGAGGAACTCCTAACAGTGTTTTAACAACATTGTGTACGCTTTCAAAAGTAGTAGCTTCCATAATCAAACGAATAATCCAGCAGGTTCCAAGTACAATAAAGGCTGGAATCAGTGCAACGAAGGATTTCGCAACCGCTGGTGGTACACCTGGCGGCATTTTTAAAACAATGTCCTTTTGTATAACAATACGGAAAATTTCTGTGGATAAAAGAGCCATAATCATGGCAACAAACAAGCCTTGACTTCCCATTAACGTTACCGGTATGACACCGCTAACCTGTATGGCTGTTTCTGTGCCAGCCGGGGTAAACATCGTGTTGTATGGCGTTACTAGCAAAAAGGAGGCAACAGATATGGAAGCTGCCGATAAAGGGTCCACCTTATACTTTTCCGCTAACCGATACGCTACACCAAAACTAGCAATGAGTGCCATAATGTCAAAGGTAACGCCTACCGGATATAAGAGCTTTGTACGCCATAGCTCTCCAAAAATCCCCTTCATAAAGTCATCATAACCCTCGATTGGAATAAACCCAATAACCAAACATAAGGACCCGACAATTAGCAGGGGAGTTGTTAAAACGATACCGTCACGAATGGCTTGTAAGTGCTTCTGCCCAGCGACTTTCCCTGCAATGGGCATCAGCGCTCTCTCGAATAATTGAACGAGTCTGTCCATTGATACCACTCCTATCTATTTCTTCATGTGTAAGGCAGCTTCTAGTACCTTTTGGCCATTGACCATTCCATAGTCAACAGGGTTTATGACATCAACGGGTATATTTCTCGCTTCGCCTTCCTTTTTAAATTCTGCTAATTTATAACGGATTTGCGGTCCGAGTAGCACAACCTCTGCTTTATCCCAGTTATCACGCATATCATCTGCGGATATAGCCCATATCTTTGCCTCGATTCCTAGCTCCTTTGCTGCCTCCTCCATTCGAGTTACAAGTAGGCTAGTTGACATTCCTGCTGAACAACATAGTACGATATTCATCTTTATATACCCCCTCTGATCATGTAAGTGCTTACATTTTATTTATATTGCAAATATGATGCCAAAACACTAATTATGTATATGTAGGCTGTCATCCTTTCATTCTCCCTTTAGTGTTTCGCTTGTCCATAAGAAAAACGAAACACTAATCTATAGTGTTTCGTTCTAAGTACAGTGAGTGTTTACTTATACGTGAGACTGATTTGCTTCACTCATAAGGAAAAATTTCGCGAGATAACAAATTTCATTTTCTTCCACCATGATTCCATACGTCAGCTCAATAGGCTGCATTTGTCCTTGTATAACAGTAAGCATCTCCTTAAAATGCTCTTTGTACGCTTCCTTTTCTTTAAATTCTGCTACTTCTCCTCCGCCTTTCAACCGATCAATCATACAGCACATATGCAATGTAATCCCCATCAATTCGTCCTGATATAGCTTCTGCTGTAGTTTTCGCTCCAAGCGTTTAATGGTAGCACGCACATCCGCTAGGACTTGTTCGCCTGAGAGATATTTTAAATGAGCTTCTAGTGTTTCACCCATTTTTATATAAATTTCTTCCTGGTTGATAATTTGCTGAATTTCAGGAATAGCCTGTAAGCTTAAGACCTGCTCAATATTGTATTGAGGTGCATCTATATCCAATCGAAAATTGCTGACAATACACAAAATCTGGCGTTTTGTCTTTAGTGCCTCCAGCTCCTGTTTCGCTTTGTTTTGATCCACACAGGTAATCGGTATAATTTGTAATGATTCGTTATGAAAGCGAAGATAATTTTTCAATAGATTTTTAATCACAAGTGCGCTTCCTTCACCTGTCAAGCACGCCGTTACGATCACCTGCTTTGGTAGCTTATTACGTTCCCGTTTAACAGACTGTTCTTGTATTTCATGACTTGATACCGCTAACACGCTTTGATAAATCTCGTCTAATGTAGAGCCGGATATCGCTTTGCGGGTGGCTTCTAAAACATGCGTGGTACTAACCAAAGGGATCACTTTTACCGGTATTCCCAATTCTTTTTGGACGATTTCTCCAAAGGTAAGCAAAGAGCCCATATCTACTAAAAACAGCAGTCCCTCTTCATTCCCAATCGTTTTGGCAATTTCTTTGGCTTTTTCCAATAATTCATGGGGAGGCTTTTCTAAGGGCATATCTAATGGAACAGCATGATTCGTTCCTAAAAGGCGATTTGTCACCTCTACCATGGAGGTCGCACTGGAATTACCGTGCATTATAACGAGAATACCCACATAATTTTTAATCTCCTCAGGCTGTGCTTCGTCAAGTACAAAGAACATGCAGAGAAAACCTGCCTCATCTAGCGGTATGTCGAGATCAAAAGCCTCTTCTATCTTACTCACACATTCAAGAGCTACCATGAACTCAGCTTTATGTAGCTTGCTAATTTGATTCAATTGCGGATTCGAGATTGTTTTTCCCCTTCCAATCCGATCAATGAGTGTCTGAATATGCAAGGACATTCCCAATAGAACATTGCGTGTTAATGCTCTATTCAAAATGGTCTGGGCATACTTGACGATATCTTCGACCAGATTGACAATATCGGGGTGAACAATTTTCAAGACATCTTCCTGATTGAAGCTTTTTCGTACATTAGTCAGATAATTAGTGAAATACTTTTCAATCTCACTAGTCAAGACTGTGTACAGGTCTGTATCAGATACTCCCGCAGCTCGTAGCTGTACAATCTTTTGTTCCATTCGTTCGTAGATATTATTATCCATTACCGATGAATCTTCTAAAATATATGGTTCTTGATCTGGATGAAACAAAAAATACTTCTTTTCCCCAATAAGCTTCTCGATATTTTGTCTATTCTGCTCCACATGCAGCACGCCCTCTTTTACATGAGGGGGAAGATCAGCGGTAGTAATTTGCATTTCTGTTTTCCGCAAAGAAATAAAATCGGCATATGCCTTTGCGCAGGATAGGCGAATATCCGTTTTCAATTGACCAATGTTGTTTGGACAGTCGTACAGGAGAAGAGCACGGATAGAATTACCTGAGACATGAATATCCTTCCCTAAACGATAAGACTCTTCTTGAAAAAATTGTTTGATTAGCTGTAGCCGCTCCTCGAGTCCTCTTTCTTTTAAGGAAGGCAGAGAAATCATCATAGGAATTCGTCTGGTAAAAGTCGCGAGCAATGCAGAGGTAGGATTCTCTGTTGTCGCCGCAATTAATCTTACATTTGCCTGACGCACTCCATCTGTTTCACCTACACGTCTGAAGAAGCCTTTATCGATGAAAGTAAATAACATTTCCTGCCCTTCAGACGGTAAGCGGTGAACCTCATCTAAGAACAGAATGCCGGTGTCAGCAGCTTCCATCAATCCTGGTCGATCATGATCAGCGCCAGTATAGGCACCCTTTTTCACACCAAATAATTGACCTACCAATAATTGAGCATTGTGAGCATAGTCTGCACAGTTAAATGTGATAAACGGAGCAGTAGCTGCTAAGATTCCTTTTTCCAAAGCATATTCGTACATAAGCCCAGCAAACATGGTTTTCCCAACACCCGTTTCACCAAAAAGTAGCGTATGCATGCCATGGGGCGGATAGAGCAACGCAGCCTTAGCTTGTTCAATAAGTGCTGTTAAGCTCTGGCAATCTCTAGCCAACTGGTCCATTACACTAGCTTGTAGCTGATTTTCGCTATGATGTATATTCCTCTTAAGCTCCGGCGGAAAAGAACCCGCTCTCTTACGTTCCCAAGTCTGCTTCCCTTCCGTTTTCCTTTGTTCAGACAAACCTGCATTCATCAGAGCTTTAGGTTGAGTCCCAGGCAAGGAGAAGCGTACAGGCCTAGTTGTACTTTTCTCTATACGACCTTCTCTCCAAAGCTGGTTTAAATCAGAGCTGACATTGGCTCGACTTAACGAGAGAAGCTCAGCCAGCTCTTGGGCACTGCTTGCTTGTCCTTCACGCGATCTGGATACAATCTGTTGCATAATCAGCTCTATGCGTTTCATTTCATCACCTTGTGCCGATTTTTAACTGACAGCCTTCACTATGAAAACTCTTTCATGATCCATCATCTCATATTTATATTCATTCATCCATGCATCATTTTTGTGAAAGTTAGATTCGCTTGGTTCGAGCTCGATCTACCTCTGGAATTTTGATTACTAGATAACCAAGAAAGACGACAAGAAGAATACCCTGAAATAAAATAGCAAAGGAAACAGAGCCACCCATATAGGATACGGCATAGTAAATAACCGTTCCACCTAGCATTAAGCTATTCTCTACAAAATTTTGGACCGCAATCGTTTTACCTGATCCGATGATTTGAAGTCCTTGCTCCTGAATGACAGTGTTCATCGGAACGATAAATACCCCGCCCATAAAGCCAACAGCAAGCAACATCAGGATAGCAATGAATGTTGAATGTATCCAAGGAAACAGCATAATACAGCCAGTCATAAGAAATCCATAGAGAATGGCTTTCGTAAATCTAGATAAAGGAATCACCTTCGGAGCAAAGAAGGCTCCTCCAATAATGCCAATGGAGGTAGTCGCGAGTATAAGTGATACACGAAAGTCATTCTCTGCAAAACCCAAGGCAAGCGGAATCCAAGCAAGCACAGCAATCCGGAGCACCGCCGAACTCATCCAGAATGCTCCTGTTCCTATCAGTGCGTAGTGTGTAGTCGGATGATGGTACAGCAATCGAAAATTTTCAAAAAATAAGCGGATTTCTTTCCTGATTTTAATATGGCGATTGCCTCGCTGCATTGGTATGTAAAAGGTCATCGCAATCGAAGCCGCAAAGAGAAGCAAGCAGATGCTCGAAGAAACCATGACACTAGTAACGGCCGCAATTGCCCCTCCTCCTCCGATTCCTAGCAAAATGGCCAGTATCGTATAGGCCTCAATCCGCGAATTAGCTTCAAATAACTCCATTTCATTTTCAGTAAGCTCTACTAATATGCCGTACTTGGCAGGTGAGTAGACAACCGCTCCTATTCCTACAGTAAAGTAACTAGCCATCAACGCTATAATGCTTTGGTGGTCTACCGACATTAATAATACGATGCCTAGCAGCTTCAAAAAATTACCTACAAGTAAAACTGCTGTTTTCGAATACTTATCTGCTATGGGCCCCACCACAGGTGCCATTACAATAAACGGCACGAAAAATGCCATGGAAACTAAGGCAAGCGCGACAGGAGAAAAGCCATTTTGTCTTAACAGATTGGCAATCACAAATAATGCCATGTTATCAGCAAACGCAGATAAAAACTGAGTGATATATAAATACTTCAAGGCTTTATTTTTCACGAATGCCGCTCTCCTCTCCCTATCGATTAGATGGGGTCTCTTGTTCCGCCCATTGTTTTAATGTTACATAGTCCACCTTACCGCTTCCTAATAAAGGGAGTTCCTCGATCTCCACAATTTTAGAAGGAACCAATAGTGCTGAGAAGCCTTTAGCTAGCACGTATTCCTTAATCTCACGCATTGTAATGGGAATAGAGGTAAATAGATAAATGCGCTCTCCTTTTCGCGGATCACCTGTGGTAACAGCAGCGAGCCTCGTATCTTGCACTACCTCCGTAACCAGTTGCTCAACTAAATTTAGTGAGACCATTTCACCTGCAATTTTTGCAAAACGTTTTTTCCGAGCTACAATGGAAATATACCCTTCGTCATCCACTGTTACGATATCTCCACAATCGTAGCACCCTTCTCTTGGCTCGAAGCCTTTTCCATGAAATAAATAGCCCTTCATGACATTTGCTCCATCCACCCAAAGGTTGCCGCCTTCAGCTATGCCTTCAATCTTCTCTAATTCATAACGAATACCTGGCAAAAATTGACCGACTGTTCCCTTTTTATGCTGGAGCGGAGTGTTCAGTGACAGGATTGGAGAAGCCTCTGTAGTACCATATCCCTCCATTACCCTAATGCCGAATTTATCCATCCAAAGCTGCCGAACCTCATCCTTTAATTTTTCTGCTCCCGCCACTACATGACGCATAGCGTAAAAATCGTATGGTTTGGCAGTCCGAGCATATCCTGCAAGGAATGTAGAGGTTCCAAATAACACGGTACAATTGCGATCATAAGCTATCTCAGGAATCACCTTGTAATGAAGCGGCGAGGGGTAAAAAAACACAGGGATTCCTGTCACAATCGGTAAAATCGTACCTACTGTTAACCCAAAGCTGTGAAACATGGGTAAGGTATTTAAAAACTTGTCTTTCGATGTCATATCCATCATGGCCAAGACCTGCTGAATATTGTTATAGATATTACTGTGTGTAAGCACCACTCCTTTTGGTTTGCTCTCGCTTCCCGATGTAAATAAAATAAGTTCACTTTCCTGGAATGGATTCACCTTTAAAGCACGCTGTTTGCCCAAATAAGCAAACATCGCTTTTCCTTTATCAGTTGTGCTAATCGATGCTTTTACGTCTTCTAGGTAAATAACCCGAATATGTTTGGCAAGCGCATCAGCCATCGCCTGTAAATTAGCCTTCTGAATAAACTCTCTGGAGGTTAAAATGGTGGAAATACTCGCTGTTTCACAAGCATCCAATACCGTCTGAACCCCCATACTAAAGTTGAGGAGAGCGACCGTTTTGTCTAAATAAAATAACGAAAATAAAGCTGCGGTATGCCCAAGTGATGTAGGTAATAATGTGCCGATGCGTTGCTCTTGGTGAACAAGAGCCTGTAATTTATTCCCTAACGCGTATGCGCTTATGACCAGCTTTTTATAAGTTATGGACTGCATTAATTCTTCCCCAATCATCCGGTTTGGTCCATTAAGACGACAGGCATCTAGCATTTCATTAAATAATTGCACATGATGCTTCTCTTTCGCATAAAATAATTCTGCTTGCATCGTTCTCAAGACTTTACTTCCAGCCTTTTCCTTTTGAATTCGTTTAGATACTCCCTCTTTTGCTGGAATCGTATAGGCCTCACCAATACGGATACGCACCTTGGGGAATAAATGCGTTTTCCACTTATCAGTAATGTAAGAAAATGGTGTTCGTTCAGGACCCACCAATGTAACGGGATAAATAGTGGCCCCTGTGCGAAGAGCAATATAACCGAGCCCACTATATATTTTCATGATTCCGCCAGTCGTTGTAATTCTACCTTCAGGAAACAACACCAAAGGTACTCCAGCCTTAACCTCACGCACTATTTTGCGGATGGAATAAGAATTAAAAGGATCAACCGTTATAAATTTTCGTTGTGATAAAAAGCTGGCATATTTTTTGGCAATATCCGTATTCACCACATAGCATACTTCTTTCGGAAGATTGCAGGCCAGTAATACGGCATCTAAAATTGAAACGTGATTTGGCGCTAAAATAACCGGCTTGGAAAAATCGAGTTTTGAGAGTCCCTCAATCTCAACTCGATAACTCGTATTAACCACCGTTTTTAACAAACTATCTACAATACCCACACCATTCCACCTTTCTCCCTTTATCTCTTTAACTTGTATTCTCAAAAAATCATAACAGACTTGTCAACTAATATATACTTTCCTCTCTCTAATCCCAACCATACATCTTATGTAGGTTTTGCTTTTTCTATCTTTTTTCTTAGCATATTCTGCTTCCCGTTGCTCAAAACAAGTCTATTTAGCCAGTTAATAATACCCCCTCAGGAGATTAGCCCTACTCAATCAGCCCTATTTTTTATTTTTTCTGATAAAACACGAAACTAACTCGTCGTTTTCCGCGTCAAGGATTTTGACAAAACATCACATATTTGTGAAAAAGAACATGAGGAGGAAACCATGAAAAAGATATCTGCTTTATTGCTGTCGTTCCTATTGCTGTTTTCCATGATGCCCCTGCTAGCACAAGCTAAAAACACAAATTTCTGGGATGTCTCGCGAGATCATTGGGCTTATGAGGCAATCACTGACATGGCCACCAAGGGAATTATTGATGGTTACAGTGACGGTTCGTTTCGTCCAAACTCAAAAGTTACCCGTGCCGAGTTTGCTAAAATTATGATTGCAGCAGCAGGAGTCCAATTGGGGGATAAATGGGGGATTTCTCAGACCTTTAAAGATGTACCGCGCAGCCACTGGGCATTTACGTATGTCGAGTATGCAAAGCCTTACCTGACTGGCTACAAGTCAGGCTCAACCTACAGCTACAAGCCTGATCAGAATGCCGTACGTGAAGACATTGCCGTAGCTTTGGTGCGCCTGCTAGGCTATGATCAATCAAAATCAGCAAAAGTATCTTTATTAAATCAATTCAGAGATAAAGAAAGAATTTCCTACAATCTTCGCACCTTTATCGCAATCGCCTTAGATAATGATCTGATTAAAGGCTTCAACGATGGTACCTTCCGACCACAAGATGCCATTACGCGCGCGGAAGCCGCCTCTCTATTGTATCGTGCTAAACTAGATGAGCAAAAAGTGGTTTTCCCAACTGATCCTGCTTCTCCCGTCCCGCAACCAAAGCCTGATCAAAAAACAAGAGAAGTGGTTGATGATTTTTCGGATAATCAATTGAAAAAATGGAACAGTGCACGAGGAACTGGATCGTGGGTGGTTTACGATAAACGTGTAACAGCTTATAGCAATGACAGAGCTCTAAAGCATTACCTCCTGCCCCTAAAAGATAAGGTAAATAGGGATGATACAGAATGGGAAATATCAGTAGATATTATTCCTGTCAAAACCGATGCGGAAGCCGGTATATTTATTAATGGTAACGATGGAGAAGCTGATATCGTTTATCTAACAAAGGATTCTCTACAGATTCGCCACCTTCCTGATCCTGAAAAGAAAGAGACAAAAGCTATCGCAAGCATTGCCACCAAGCTAACAACAAACAATAGCCTAAAAATAAAAGCTAACGATGATACATTATCCGTTTACCTAAACGGCACCAACATCTATACGCTCCAAAATGTGAAATGGGATCATTCCGAAATAGGATTATATATGAGTAAGGATGCTTTTAAGCAAATTCCATCAAAGACTACCTGGTTTGACAATTTCACATTTACCGCTACGAAAAAATAAAAAAAGCTGGTCTCCTGAACATTTCGTTATATGATAAAGGTACAATTTTTTATTGTTTGGTACCTTTAAGCGAAATGTTCTAGGAAGCCAGCTTTTGTTTTGCTGTTTTACAGATTTTTTTTTAAAATCACCATATCTAAAGCACGAATTCCATTTTCCCAAATTGGATAGGGGTATTGCAAAAAGAAATCAACTTTGATTCCTGTAATTCGAAACCCTACCTTTTGATAAAACGCTAGATGATCCAAGCTAGAATTCGCTGTTCCTACAACCATCACCTTATAGTTGGCTTCTTTAGCCTTCTCTTCCAAACACGAAATGAATTGTTTGCCGTAGCCCTTTCCCTGCTCTCCTCTACATACCGCAATATTTTTAATTTCGACCATTTCCTCGGTACACGGAAGCAAAATGGCGATACCAAGCAAACGCTCCTCCGTATAAGCAGCGTACATATCTCCACGATGCTTATAGCGTGCAATCATCTCTTCTGATTCATCAGCCTCTAACAGCAATCGATCATATTCACCCTTATCCCGCTCTTCCATGGGTACAAGGACTACAGTTACCTCCTCTGACAAATCGCTCTTCCTCTCTTACATGGACTTCTTGACTTTCTCCTCATATATTAAACAAATCACACCGAAAAATCCATCTTTTCTGAATACTCCTTTTTCCTAGCAGAGATTTTCATGACATGTGTATAATGGAGAAAGACACCTCTCTTACAGGAGGGTATTTGGGAAGGGGTTTTACTGTGTATTCTGAACTACTGCACTCTCCATTTACCTGGATTGACTCGGGCATCTACCGACAATCTCCGGTAGAACCGATCGCATTGGATGAAGCATTAGCTACTGCTATGAAAGAGCCTAATGCGAAACCAATTATCCATTTATGGATTTATGATAAAGCTTTTTGGTTGGGACGACGTGACGCCAAGCTTCCGCACTTAGAGCAAGCCTTGAAGGCATACAGTTATGAAGGGTACTCGGCTCTCCTCCGTTCCTCGGGCGGCGCATGTGTTCCACTGGACAGCGGTGTTTTAAATATGGCTATTTTATTCCCACAATGCAATCTGGCAATTGATGATTTTTATAAGCTAGCTGCTGAAATTCTATCAGTCGGGCTTGCTGACTACGGGAAGATTGAACTAGGAGAAGTCGTAGATTCCTATTGTGTAGGTGACTATGATTTTGCGCTTGCTGGTAAAAAAATTGGTGGAATGGCTCAACGCCGTACCCGCTATGGTTCCATTTTGCAGCTCTGTATCAATATTGAGGGTAGTGGAATAGAACGCGGAGCCCTGATGGAAGACTTCTATCATCAAGCTGGACTTTATGAAATGGAAGTAGCCCAGCGCCCTGTTCCTGCCGTCCGAAAGGAGACTATCGGCAGTATCTCCGAGCATATGGGACGTGCCATCTCCGTAGATGAAGTAAAAGAACAGCTTTATTCTGCTATTTCAAACAAATGGACAGCTCCCAAGGGAGAATTGCCTTTGACAGAAGCAGATAAAGAAGTCGCAATCCAGCATTTAACGGGACGCCTTGGCCTCTTCTCTTATACCGCAGCAGAGATTCAACAATCTGATTGGCGGTTACTAAAATAAATTCATAATCAATGGGGTCTTTTGCATATCTATAAAAAAGACATCTTCTCATTTAAAAAACCTGAGGATTGATCCGCTCAGGTTTTTTCTTTTTCATCTATTTTGAGACTAAATGAGCAGCATACATAAAAGATTTAGGATAGTCAGGACTAGTAAAAATTTGCTCAAGTTACTTCTACGCTGTTTTTCAACTCATTTCAAATAGAGAAAAAAATGCATTTTTGCTTAATTTTTTATACAATACAAGAAGAATGTCCATTAACAATGAAAGGTAAGGAGGATCTTGCATTGATTAATCCTCAAGCTAAGCATATTTTCAATTACCCGATTATGGATTTAATACTACCCGCCTCAAAAGTAGCTCATGTTCAATTGGGCAATTCTTTGGAACACGCTTTATTAGTATTGGTGAAAAGCAGATATTCGGCCATTCCTGTATTGGACTCTTCCTATAAAGTGATGGGACAAATTAGTAAAACAATGATACTGGAATCCATTCTAGGTTTAGAGCGTGTGGAGTATGAAACATTACACGAGCATCATGTAGAAGAGGTCATGGAACGTAACATCCCTCGTTTACGCCCTACTGACTCTTTTCAACGCGCTCTAGAATTATCCATTAATCATCCCTTTGTGTGTGTCGAGGATGAGCAAGGTGTTTTTGAAGGAATTTTGACTCGCAAAGCAGTTCTTGCCCTCGTGTACCACCATTTCCGCAACGTCGAATAATACAGTCTCAGACCCACGCCCCATGGTGATGGTAGAACTGAAGGAAAGGCCCGCATCCAACTTGGAGCAGGCCTTTTATTACACATGCGCTTTTCCTTTTTGTTTTCTATTTTCCCGTAACTAATAGCATGATGTCTGGCTGTCTAGCAGTCTTCTACTAATCATCATTTTTTCTTTTTGTACAGAGTAGCTCCATATTCAAGTGGGGTTTTATAAGATTGATAAAACATGGCTTTCTCACCTGCTTTGAAAAATGAGTATCTTTGATCCCTAACGTTCGCCTCAATAAAATATGGTAATCCAGACCGGTCAATCCCCATATCTAAGCCCAGATCAGCTAGTGACGGCTCATGTTGTTCCAGTTCCTCTACAATGGCAAAGCATGCAGCCTTTAAACGACTCACAATGATGGGAATACTTTGAGTAGCAAACAGCGAGCCCAGAACTGTTTCCAATTGTACTGCCCTGCCACCTTGTGCTAAGTTACTTAATTTATTGGTAGGATTTGCCAATTTCGCTACCATCCCTGATATCTTCCATTCATGCAATTGATTTTTTTGAATAGAAACACGCACATCAAAAGTTCGATCCTGATACTTGCAAAGCGGAATACCTTGTTGAATAATGTAGGTTTTGTTCTTGATCCAGTTTTCTACAAACTGTACAAGCTCTTCTACATGCTGAAAGCTTTCCTTTGTTCGTGACGAGTAGAAAAAATATCCCTCTGCCTTACGTTCTATTCGAGCAACTCCGATCCCTACTGATCCGACTACCGGTTTGATGTATATAAAAGAATATTTATTCAGCATGTCGGTAAAGGCTTGTTTTCGAAATAGCTTGGTTTCTGGAATGTAATGACGTAAATTATCCTGTCCCCACAGTCTCTTGTGCACCCTCCATTTATTGCGTGTGACAATCCCGTTATACACTTGGCTTATTTTTTCTAATTTTTTTATCCGAAAAATCGTAGCTTTCTTACCAGAAAGTAATCGATTGTGAATGACTTTTGGGATTATAAAAGTGGATGGTACCAGCTTCTTATCTCTCCATACATAGCCTTTAATTTTATTCGTGGCAAAGTTAATTTGATCAGCATGAAAAAACACAGTCTCTAGTCCAAGTCTAGCCCCAATCTCTACATAAAAAGCCAGCCGCTCATAGGTGTGTCGTCGCCGTCTGTTCGAGGAAATAACTTTCTTATCAAGCATGATTCCGATTTTTTCCACATTCATCCCTTCCTACATCATTTCTTCAGTACATTTTTCTTTTTTATTACTCTATGTAGGGCGCAGACAGATGGGTTGCCTATTTTTTATCTGCTCGATTTCAACTGAAAAAACCGAGTAATGAATAGGTCCATTACTCGGCTAGGGCTGACGATATCTGTTTTGTTCTTATCTTTTTTCAATTGCAATGATAAAAGGAGCTTGGTTTTGTTGATTCATATATTGATAACGAAGCACAAGGTATTCTGTCTGCGGCAGTTTTTCACAATATTCAACAACTGCCTCCTTTTCAATAGCCCCTGCTTCGTGTCCCCAATAAATAATGATCGTCATGATTCCGCCAGTCCGAAGCTTATCCAATCCGGCTTCAATAGCACGAATGGTGGTATTAGCCTGTGTCGTAATATCCTTATTTCCACCTGGTAAATACCCTAAATTAAACATAACAGCTCCGATTGCTACCGGAATCTCTTTAATTTGCTCGTGGCTGGTTAATAATAAATTCACCCGCTCTACTACCTGTTCGCGTTCTAAACGTGCTCGGGTTTTCTCAATCGCTTCTGATTGAACATCATAAGCGTACACTTTTCCTCTTTCCCCAACTAGCTGAGCAAGAAATAATGTGTCATTTCCATTGCCCATAGTGGCGTCCACTACCGTCTCTCCCTCTTCTACTCGTTCTCTAATATATTGACGTACAACTTCTAAAACATTTGGAAACACGTTAGCTCTCTCCTTTTTATATCTCTATCTGTAATCCTATCCTTGCAACATAGCATGATTCCCCATATGAGCTTGCTTGCTCGTATACATCCTCGTCTTTTGTATTATGAAATAGATGTGTAATTAATAATGCTTTTGCTTTTATATCATTGGCAATCTGAGCAGCTTGCCGCACTGATAAATGGCCAGTCGGCTTATTAGGTTCAAAGCCGTCAAGATACGTTCCTTCACATATAAATAAATCAGGCTCCATAACCCTCTCCCAGTCCGTTTGCATCCCTGTATCTGCACCATAGAGGATTGTTTTTCCATTATACGTAAACATCATGGCATAACATAAAATGGGGTGATCTGTTTTGACAAAACCAACAGTGATGTCTCCTACAATTACTTCTGTCTGCTCAATTATAGGCTTAAAAACTGTTGCTTCTTTATAGGCCATTTGACTGCTAAATTCGACTGGCTCTATCGGAGCATAAATGGGTACAGGTTGATTGGCACGAATCCCTTCTACTCTTTGATGCACATTCAAACCATACTGCAAAACTCCAACATCAGCAATATGATCTTGATGATAATGTGATAAGAAAACCGCATCTAGCTTATGAATTGGTATGTATTTTGTTACCTGACTGATTACCCCGCTCCCACAATCAATTAATATATTCTTTGATTCTGTTTGTAATAAATAACCAGGGGTAGCTCCTCCAGGTCCTGGATACGGTGATTGAAAGCCTAACACAGTGATACGCATGTTTTCACTCTCCATTTCATAGGATGTAGTATGGTGGACAGGAGGTACTCAATGCAAAATTCATGGAAAACTATTTTGCAGATCGCCTTTACTTATATCGGAACGGTTGTAGGCGCTGGATTTGCTTCAGGTCGAGAGATTCTCGAATTTTTTGTACGGTTTGGACCCTATGGCTTAGTTGGCATTGGCATTGCTAGTCTATTATTTGTCTGGTCTGCTATACAGGTAATGCTGGTAGCACAGCGTATACAGGCCAAATCCTATCAGGAAGTTAGCTTCTACCTATTTGGAAAAACGATCGGCACTTTTTTTAATACAACGTTACTCCTAGTTCTCATCGGGACAACTTCCGTCATGCTTGCTTTTACTGGTTCACTTTTTAAAGAATCGTTCCATTTACCAGCTCAGCTTGGAATTTGGGCAAGTATGATATTTATTTTCCTGGTAACAGCTAGAGGTATGGGTGCTATTCATATGGTAAATAGTATTTTTGTTCCAATCCTTATTGGATTTACGCTGCTTGTCTTCTTCTACACGAAGCCATGGGATAGCACTGCCTCCGTAGCCGGCTTGCCTCTTGATGAACTAGAAGCTGACGGATGGCTCCAATCTCCCATCTATTATGTATCGCTTAATGTTGCATTAGCACAAGCAGTCCTCATCCCTATTGGACGAGAGTGCCCCTCTAGGCGTCCTATCATTTACGGAGGTTTAGTTGGCGGTCTGGGCATTGGCTTCCTTCTTTTTCTTGCATATGCGTCATTATTGGACAATATGCCCCACGTTCAATTTGTAGATACGCCTACTATTTTCATTTTGTCTGGCCTAGGCAAAACGATTACCTTTCTTTTTGCATTATTGGTCTATGCGGAGGTTTTCTCCTCGCTCGTTGCCAATCTGTTTGGATTAGTTGAACAAGTGAAAAGCTATATTAACGTTCATTTTTCACTAATCCTATTGATCATACTGCTAATCTGCTATGGGGTTAGTTTCGTAGGATTTAGTTCTTTGCTTACTATATTGTACCCGCTTTTTGGACAGATTGTCGTGTTCTTTTTGGTGATGCTATTTTATCGCCAAATGATGGATCGATCAAAGCAATTGAATTGATATTTGCAGGCGCATAAGCTGATTCTGAATGTTACTAGAATCAGCTTGTTTGTGTTATCTTGTCAAAGTTCCCCGCCCATTCTCCAAAAAAAAATCATCCCCTCATAAACACTATTGTAGCAAAAGAAATCCGTTTTGCTGCCAAGTGTAGATGAAGGGATGTTTTTATAAGATAAGCATAGTTATACTTGCATTTACCTTACGCAAATTCCGCTTGTAATTGATTAAAGAGCTCTTCACCAAGATGCAAATCCTTTTTCACAAGGGCTTCTTGATCAAATCCTTTAACCAAGTCCTCGTAGCGCTGTTGCTCTGTATTCTGATATATAATACCTGTTAGTAAGCCATTGTTCGCCATCGAATGGGACATTGCCATAATTTTATTATGCTTGTCATAGCCTTCAATGCTATCAACTGGAACAATATTTTGCTTGAACCAGTCATATGTGTTTACTTTATTAAAGGTTACACAGGGGCTAAATACGTTAATTAACGAGAAGCCCTTATGCTGTATTCCCTTTTCAATAACATCTGTCAAACCTTTTAAATCACTGGATACGGACTGAGCCACAAAAGTAGCTCCCGCTGACAGAGCTAATTCGATAGGAGAAATAGCTTGTTCAATCGCGCCAGCAGGGGTAGATTTAGTCACAAAACCTGCCGCAGAGCGTGGCGATGTTTGACCTTTAGTAAGTCCATAAATCTGGTTATCCATCACAATATACGTAATATCCATATTGCGACGAATCGCATGTACAGTATGCCCCATACCAATAGCGAAACCATCTCCGTCTCCACCAGAAGCAATGACTGTTAATTCACGGTTTGCCATTTTTAAACCTTGGGCGATTGGTAAAGCTCGGCCATGCACACCGTGGAAGCCGTAGCAATTAATATAGCCTGAAATACGTCCTGAACAACCAATACCAGACACGACGGCCAAGTTTTCTGGTTCTAATCCCACGTTTGCTGCTGCCCGCTGAATCGCAGCCTGTACGGAGAAGTCACCACACCCTGGACACCAGTTTGGCTTGGTACTATTGCGAAACTCTTTGAACGTCGCCATCTTTTATCAGCCCCTTGACTTGTGTATAAATTTCGTTCGGCAAGAACGGATTCCCATCGTATTTTACCATGTTCTCCAGTCTGTCAGCACAGCCCACATTCAATTTCACTAGGTTGGCGATTTGACCAGTCGCGTTATTTTCAACCACAATAATTTTTTTAGCTTGATCTACGTATGGCTTAATTGCTTCTACTGGGAACGGATGAAGCAATCGAATTTGAGCATGATTTACCTTTAACCCGTCCGCTTCCAAGCGTGTACGCGCTTCTTCCACTGTACCTCCGACAGAGTTGATCGACACCAACAGTACATCAGATTCTACGCCCTCACCATTAATGCGAACCGGTGTAGGGAACTTAGAAGGAAGCACGTCTAATTTTCGTAAACGTTTATCCATTTGCGCCTTACGGTTAGTTGGGCTTTCCGATGGTTTACCTGTTTGGTCATGCTCTACCCCTGTAACGTGGTGAAGACCATACTTTTGTCCTGGAATGACGCGTGGAGATACACCATCCTCTGTTACTTGATAACGCTGGAACATCGCTCCAGCTTCTGTTTCTGGAAGCTCCTGACCCGCAAGCAGCTTTCCTCGACGAATTTCAACACGTTTATAATCAAGCGGTTCAACAGTTTGCTTCCCAAGTGACAATGCCAAATCCGTAATCAAAATAACAGGGACTTGATATTCTTCCGCAATATTAAAAGCCTCTACTGCATCATAGAAGCACTCTTCGACCGATGTAGGCGCCATTACTACCTTAGGAATTTCACCATGTGTACCATTGATCATGGCATTAACATCTGATTGCTCTTGTTTTGTAGGTAAACCTGTAGAAGGGCCGCCACGTTGCGTATCTACAATCACGACAGGCATCTCGGTCATTCCTGCTAAACCGATTGCCTCCATCATCAGAGACAGCCCTGGACCGGCTGATGCTGTCAAGGCACGCACACCACCGTAGCTAGCTCCAATTGCCATCGTAATAGCGGCAATCTCATCCTCTGTTTGTATAACTGTACCGCCAAATTTCGGTAGTTTTTTAATAAGATATTCCATGATCTCAGACGCTGGTGTGATTGGGTATGCTGGCATAAAGCGGACTCCAGCCGTCAAACAGCCTAGAGCTATCGCATCATTGCCGATCATGAAAAGACGTTTATTTCCATCTGCCGGTTCTAGTTGGAACTCTGGAAGTTGTCCACCTGTTAATTCATTTACAAATTGTGCTCCACGAGTAATCGCTTGCATGTTTAATTCGACTACTTTTTCACCTTTACGCAAGAACATGTCCTCTACAATGTTTCGGTATCCCTCAACTGGAATACCCAAAATTGCGCTGGTTGCCCCAATGGATACCATGTTCTTCATTAAGGAAGTACCCAATTCATCAGCAATTTGAGTTAGTGGAACAGCTAATAGGCGGACAGACTGTATTCCTTCTGGCAACACTGGGTTGAATTTAGCATCTGCTATAATGACTCCGCCTTCACGTAACTCTGGAGCATTTACATCAATGGTTTCCTGATCAAACGCTACCAACATATCTAGGACATCCGAAATGGCCTGAACAGGCTTCGTGCTTACACGAATCTTGTTATTGGTGTGTCCTCCTTTAATACGCGAGGAGAAATGACGGTAACCATACAGATAATAACCCATGCGGTTCATGGCAATAGAGAAGATTTCACCTGTACTTTCAATACCTTCCCCTTGTTGTCCTCCAACTTTCCAAGAAAGTTGACTAATCATGAAATTCCACCCCTTCAGCGACTGTGAGAAAATCTACAATCATCATTCAATCCGAACTGCACACATCTGTTCAATCAGTATTTGTCTATGTAATATAGTAGACAAATTGTGAAGAATTTGTGTATAAGCAAGACCAATTTTAGACCTAGCTTATTCAAATTGCAAGTGCTTTTACTAAAGATGGTTGCATTGTGTTAATAAATGTACTCAGTATATTAATGATCTTCTGAAGTAATTGTAACATGTTCCCATAAAGTCGCAACTATTTTTACTAAAAATTTAGAAGGTTTTGTCCTTCTGTTGAAGTTGATTCATTAGCTATTCTTTATATCTTCGTTGATTTTCGTGCTGAAAGCAAGTCATGATTATTTATTTGTTTTTTTGACTGCTTGTCCAGCTTTTTTACGATGTATTTTTGAAATCATTATATGTAAAAACGATAAGAAAGCCAAGCCAATCGACTGAGAGGCTTGGCATCTAACTCTCTATGCTTTAGCAGGCTTGTTTGCTATTCGGCAAATAAAAAACCTGTTTATTCCAAGAGGACAAACAGGTGAATAGGTAGTTTAGTTCTCTATCATCTGGGTTCTACAATTAATTTTATGGCTGTACGTTCTTCTCCATCAATTATTATGTCTGTAAAGGCTGGGATACAAATCAAATCGACACCACTAGGCGCTACGAACCCACGTGCGATAGCTACTGCCTTCACAGCTTGATTGAGCGCCCCCGCTCCAATGGCTTGAATCTCAGCGGCCCCGCGCTCACGGAGTACGCCTGCAAGAGCACCAGCAACAGAGTTGGGGTTAGACTTTGCTGAAACTTTTAATACGTCCATCCTTTGTACCTCCCGTCAGATAGAAATAACTCTTATCTCTAGAATGATATTCGCATAACCCCTAAAAATTCCTGCCTTTTACGATTAATATTCGCAAAATTCGAATCTACCTTGTATTATTCCATAAAAGGACAAGCGGCGTCAATTCGAATTCGATCTATCTTTTTCGTTTTTCCCGTGGAATTATCGAGGGTAAAGAGAACACCGTTTAATTGTGTCGGCCCTTCTGCCACTTCAAATCTAACAGGTAATTGAGTTAAGAATTTCTTTATAACTACGCTCCGCTCCATACCCAGAATCCCATCTGTTGGACCGCACATTCCTGCATCGGTAATATAGCCGGTCCCATTTGGTAAGATTCGTTCGTCTCCTGTTTGTACATGTGTATGTGTTCCAACCATGGCACTAATTTTCCCATCCAGATACCAGCCTAGTGCCTGTTTTTCTGAAGTAGCCTCAGCATGCACATCTACAAAAATAAATTTGGTGCGTTTTCTTGCTTCTTCTACTAGCCGCTCTGCCGTTTCAAATGGACACATCAATGGTGGTAAAAATGTTCTTCCTTGCACGTTAATGATGGCTACCTCTCCCACATGTGTTTGGACATAGGTAAGACCTCTGCCTGGGGTCCCCTCCGGAAAGTTCGCTGGGCGAACAATACGTGAATCCTCATCTATAAAATCAAAAACTTCTCGGTTATCCCACGTATGATTCCCCATCGTAATCGCCTGAACACCCACCTGAAAAAGTTCATTAGCAATTTTTCGTGTAATTCCACGGCCATGTGCCGAATTTTCACCATTAACTACAATCAGATCAGGTGCATATTTTCGTTTCAGACGTGGTACATACTCTTTTACAATTTCTCTTCCGGGAGACCCTACAATATCTCCAATGAACAATAATTTCATTCTAATCACCTCTACTATTCATTCATTCTAAAAATGGGCGATGACCAATCCACTGCCCCCAGCAGGACTTGGTTGTACGTATAGAGATGAGAATGTAGATACATTTCTATCCGTCAAAAAAATAAAGTGGCATCTCGCCACTTTATTTTTACTTCGCGTATTCAACAGCGCGGGTTTCCCGAATCACCGTTACGCGTATATGTCCTGGATAATCCAGCTCATTTTCAATACGTTTCGTAATTTCTCGAGCTAGCCTCATTGACTCAGCATCATCAATTTTTTCTGGCTGTACCATCACGCGTACTTCTCGGCCTGCTTGGATTGCATATGATTTTTCTACGCCATCGAAGGACTCAGAGATTTCCTCGAGTTTCTCCAAGCGTTTAATATATGTTTCCAAGGTTTCACGGCGAGCACCCGGACGTGCAGCAGAAAGGGCGTCAGCTGCAGCTACTAACATCGCAATGACAGAAGTAGGTTCTGTATCACCATGGTGAGAAGCAATACTGTTGATAACAACAGGGTGTTCATTGTACTTCTTCGCTAGTTCCACACCAATCTCTACGTGAGAGCCTTCTACCTCATGATCAATTGCTTTACCGATATCATGCAGCAAACCTGATCTTTTTGCCAGTTTCACGTCTTCTTTTAATTCCGCAGCCATTAGACCGGCAAGATGAGCTACTTCCATTGAGTGTTTCAAGACATTTTGTCCGTAACTTGTACGGTAGCGCAAACGTCCTAAAATCTTTATTAAATCAGGATGCAATCCGTGTACATCTGTCTCAAATGTTGCTTGTTCCCCGTACTCACGAATACGTTCATCTACTTCACGTCTTGATTTCTCTACCATTTCCTCAATACGAGCTGGGTGAATACGTCCGTCTGCCACCAGCTTATCGAGGGCCGTTTTAGCAATTTCACGTCGAATCGGGTCAAAGCCTGAAAGAATAACTGCCTCAGGAGTATCATCAATAATAAGATCAATACCAGTTAGTGTCTCTAGTGCTCGAATGTTACGACCTTCTCGACCGATAATTCGACCTTTCATTTCATCATTGGGAAGAGTAACAACTGAAACGGTCGTCTCTGCCACATGATCAGCCGCGCAGCGTTGGATTGCTGTTGTGATAATCTCACGAGCTTTTTTATCAGCGTCCTCTTTTGCTTGCGTTTCAATATCCTTGATCATAATTGCCATGTCATGGCGCACTTCGTTTTCTACGTTTGTTAGAATAATTGTCTTTGCTTCATCTTGAGTTAGTCCTGAAATGCGTTCGAGTTCAGCAACTTGATCTTTATATAATTGCTCAACCTTGGCTTGCAACTCAGTAATTGATTTTTCACGGTCGCTTTGTTCTACTTCTTTACGTTCCAATTGG
The DNA here is from genome assembly GCF_001645205.1 of Brevibacillus sp. SKDU10. Classification (NCBI taxonomy): domain Bacteria; kingdom Bacillati; phylum Bacillota; class Bacilli; order Caryophanales; family Paenibacillaceae; genus Brevibacillus; species Brevibacillus sp. SKDU10. The sequence goes on from NZ_LSSO01000160.1 coordinate 54,081, forward strand.
TCCAGCTTTCGGTCAAGAGACTCCTCTTTCTGAAGGATACGTCTCTCTTGACGCTGAATTTCGTTACGACGCTCTTTGATTTCGTGATCAGCATCTGTACGCAGCTTAAACACTTCGTCTTTGGCTTCTAAGACTTTTTCCTTTTTCACTGCCTCCGCATCGCGTTTCGCTTCTTCGACGATTTGCTTCGCCGCTTCTTCTGCGCTTGAAATTTTGGCTTCTGCAATGGATTTACGTAAGAAGTATCCGACCCCAAAACCAATTGCTAGTGCTACCAACAATAGCAAAACTAACAATAGTGGGTTAGATAGATCCATACGTGTTCTCTTACACCTCCTTTGTCTATGACTTTTACATTTCTCATACAAATCATTTTTTTCTTGGTGATTCCTATCATCTTCGTATCTCGTACATAAAATGAAAAACAAGTAAGAGCGAAGAAGGAAACATTTGGCATCCATAGCCTAAAAAACAAGACCGATGCGACTCGGTCGACTGCAATCATGATAGACATAGGCCTCATGGATGTTCAGTTATGGATTGCTAATCGCAAAAAGTTATCAAACACCAAGTAATACAAACCTATTTTATTATTTGCGAACAAGCCTTGTCAAGGAGTAGACCTTGTGGGGAGTAGGATTGCTTCGCTAGGGAAGGATTATACAGTATGCGCCCTCACTACTCGTCATCTTCCTCCATCCAGTTTTTTGTTCTCCATTCATTTCTTAGCTGTTGAACAATGGAATGTGAAAATCCTTTCCGTAATAAAAATTGTAAGAGCTTTTGCTCTGTTTTTTGATCAATGGGAGCTGTTATTCTTGCTACTTTTCCTCGTAACAAACCACGCGCTGCATCTAGCTCCTGTTCATATTCTATTCTTCCCAATACTTTCTCTATCAAACTCGAGGCAATTCCCTTCTGCTTCAATTCCATCTTAAGCATATAGGCTCCCCGAGGTTTCAAACGCAATCTCTCTTCTACCCATTTTTTAGCAAATAGCTCATCGTTTATATATCCTTCTCGCGTACACTTCTCTACTATTCGCTCCGCCAGTTCTAGTGAAAACTCTTTCCCTATTAAATATCTTTCTACTTCTCTAGAACTCCGTGGACGATAGCTAAGATAATTAATAGCAGCCAAATAGGCTTTATTCTCATGATCCGCTCGTAAAACCTCTGCGAAAAAATTACTATCTATCTCTGTCCCCTTCATCAAATGGTACTTAATAAAGACTTCCTCATGCACTTCAAATGCAAATTCATAGTCCAAATCAATTAAATACACTTGTTTTCTTTTCAAATCCCTATGAACGGCCGTGATTACCCCTGAGGTTTTCATGTTTCCTCCCACTCTAATCGAGACTGCTTTGTCTTCACATAAAAAGCCTGCCGCACAGAATACGACAGGCTTACATCTCTTCTACTCTAAATCAAAAGTTGGCTCTTCATCCTGCTCTGGATCGAGAACCGCTTCTCCCTCTGGGATGGAATTAGGATTCAAGCTGTAATATTCTCGAATTTTTTGGTCAATCTGAGCTGCAATAGCTGGGTTCTCTTTCAAGAATTGTTTTGCATTTTCACGGCCTTGACCTAAACGTTCCTCATTAAATGCATACCAAGCGCCGCTTTTAGCAACAATGTCCAGCTCAGCTCCAATATCCAGAATACTTCCTTCTTTAGAAATACCTTCTCCATACATAATATCGACTTCGGCTACTTTGAACGGAGGAGCTACTTTATTTTTTACAACTTTAATTTTAGTCTTTGTACCTACTACATCATTGCCTTGTTTAATTCCCTCTGCTTTACGCACATCAAGACGTACACTAGCATAGAATTTCAAAGCACGTCCACCAGGAGTAGTTTCTGGGTTTCCAAACATAACGCCCACTTTTTCACGCAACTGGTTAATAAAGATCGCAATTGTTTTGGATTTATTGATAGCTCCAGAAAGCTTACGTAAAGCTTGAGACATCAAACGAGCTTGTAGACCAACGTGAGAGTCACCCATTTCTCCTTCAATCTCAGCTTTTGGAACCAAAGCCGCTACGGAGTCTACTACGATAATATCTACAGCGCCAGAGCGTACGAGAGCTTCCGCAATTTCTAAAGCTTGTTCTCCTGTGTCTGGTTGGGATAAAAGTAATTCTTCTATGTTAACACCCAATTTAGCAGCATAAACAGGGTCTAGAGCATGCTCTGCATCAATAAAGGCTGCTTGTCCACCTTGCTTCTGTACTTCTGCAATGGCATGAAGCGCAACTGTTGTTTTACCAGAGGATTCTGGCCCGTAAATCTCAATAATACGACCACGTGGGAAACCGCCGACACCAAGTGCGATATCAAGAGCTAAGGCTCCTGTTGAAACAGTAGAAACCTGTGAATGTGCCATTTCTCCCATCTTCATGATGGAGCCTTTCCCGAACTGTTTTTCTATTTGTCTTAAAGCACTCTCTAGCGCAGCGCGACGATCTGACAATAGTGACACTCCCTTTCTCGTTCCACTCAACTTTTTCTTATGTATGTATCATACATCGAGACAGAGGGGTTTGCCAAGTATTTTTTGCGAACAAATATTCGTATAGGAATTATATAGAAAAAAGAAGGCATTTTCACTTAACCTCCATGTGAAAAAACCTTCTGTACAGCCTAATTATGATTTACGTGTCCGCGGTTTAGCAGGCTCTAGATTAATACGTTTACCATTGATGCGCGTCTGTCTTAACGCCTCATAAACAAACGGAGCAACATCTTCTGGAACTTCTACAAAAGTGAAGTTTTCAAAAATATCAATTCGCCCTACTGATTTGCCCGGAATGCCCACCGATTCGGAGATCTCCCGTACAAGATCCTGAGGCTTCATGTTCACATTTCGTCCTACATTTAAGAAGAAACGAACCATTCCTCTTGCTGCGCCCGTCTCACCAAAATTGTACCCTTCTTCTTCATCATTTCCACTTGGATCAGTATGAAACGCGAGATGTAGAGCAGCGGCTGCAACTTTAGCTGGGTCATGCTCCTGCATTAGCTCATTCACGATTTCTTGATACATACCATTCGCAGACTCGCTTTCAATCAGCGAACGTAGCTGTTCACGTAATTGAGTACGTTTGCGCTCCGCAATCTCCTCCAAGGTAGGCACGGTGCGAGTAACCAAAGATGCTTTCGTCTGTTTTTGAATCACCATTAACTGACGCATCTCTCGAGGAGTGACTAGCGTCATAGCTACCCCTTTACGCCCAGCACGTCCAGTACGGCCGATCCGATGCACGTAGCTTTCTGGGTCCTGTGGAATATCGTAATTAATAACATGTGAGACGTTGCCTACATCAATCCCACGGGCTGCTACATCTGTAGCAATCAAAAACTCAATCGTCCCTTCCCGGAAGGCCTTCATTACTTTGTCGCGCTGTGCTTGAGATAGGTCGCCATGCAAGCCATCTGCCAAATAGCCTCGTGCTTGTAAGGCCTCACTCAATTCGTCTACCCCGCGCTTCGTTCTACAGAAAATGATGCCAAGCTCTACATCCTGGCTATCGAGAATGCGGCATAAGCTCTCCCGTTTATTACGTTCGAAAACTTTATAATACACTTGTTCAATAGAAGGTGCTGTAACTTCTTCACGGCTGACAGCCACAGTCTCGGGATTTTTCATATAGCGATGAGCTAAACGCTTGATTTCAGGAGGCATGGTTGCTGAGAAAAGCAAGGTTTGACGCTCAGCTTTCATGTGGCTAAGAATGGTCTCGATATCTTCAATAAAGCCCATGTCCAGCATTTCATCTGCTTCATCGAGAACAAGCATTTTCACATTTTCCAAATGGAGTGTCTTGCGGCGCAAATGGTCCAAAACACGCCCAGGTGTACCAATCACCACATGCACGCCTTGTCGAAGCGCACGAATCTGATGGCTAATTGATTGTCCACCATAGATTGGGAGTGTGCGAATTTTTTTGTATTTGCATATTCTCACTAATTCTCCCGCCACCTGTATAGCGAGCTCGCGAGTCGGAGTCAAAACAATCGCCTGTATACGGTTGTTAGTAGGGTTTAAGACCTCAGCCAACGGGATACCAAATGCAGCCGTTTTCCCTGTACCTGTTTGAGCCTGTCCGATCAGGTCGCCACCCTCTAGTATTTTAGGAATGCAAGCCGCCTGAATTGGTGATGGTTCTTCAAAGCCCATATCATGAATAGCTTGCAACACATTTTTATGTAAAGCTAAATCTGAAAAAATCGTCATGATAGTCACCTTTCTTTTAGTCATTACAGTGAAGCTGCTGAAGCGCATAATAGAGAGCATTCTTGGCAACACGCCCAATTATCGCTCTGCGCTGTCCCGCAACTTGCACCTTTTTTACCAAAGTAGGCTGCTTCTCACTGGCGATTCCGATATAGACCAGTCCCACAGGTTTTCCCTCGGAAGACTCAGGCCCTGCTACACCGGTAACAGAAACGCCATAGGTTGTGCCCATCTTTTGGCGAATATTCTCAGCTAAAAGCCGAGCTGTTGTTTCACTGACAGCCCCTTCTGTCTCTAAGACTTCAAGAGGCACATCCAGCCATTGATGCTTGATTTCATTGGAATAGCAAACAATTCCTCCTCGATATACCTGCGACGCGCCGGGAACCGAGGTAAGCAGTTGGGAAACAGTGCCCCCTGTACAGCTTTCAGCAAAAGAAATCGTCTGTTGTTTTACTAGTAGCTGCTCATAAAGTACCTGGTGCAACGGAGATTCCCCTACTGCATATATAAACTCACCTACACGATTGCGAATCTCCTCTTCAACAGGACGTAGCAACCTCTCTGCTTCCTCCACAGAGGTAGCGCGAGCCGTAATGCGCAACGTCACCTCAAACTCCTTGGCATATGGGGCAATTGTCGGATTGGATTGCTCCTCAATTAAGTCTATCAGCTTTGCCTCTAACAGAGATTCTCCGATACCAAAAAAGCGAAAGACACGAGAATGAAAGATTTGATGCTCATTTCCTAAAGAAGCCAAAAACGGCATCACATAATTTTCCACCATCGGATACATTTCGCTTGGGGGACCAGGCAACAAGACATATGTAACGCCCTCTTGGGTAATCCCCATTCCTGGTGCCATTCCGTGATCATTATCAAAGACCGCCGATCCCTCAATTACAAGGGCTTGCTTACGATTATTGTCAGTCATGTCAATACCGCGTCTCTCAAAAAAATCACGAATGTTCGCCATTGCTTTTTCATCCGTGATTAGCTTGTGGCCAAGATGGTCGGCCACTACGTCTTTGGTCAAATCATCCTGCGTAGGGCCCAACCCCCCGGTAAAAATGATGAGATCGGAACGCGATTTCGCACGTTCTATCACTTGTAGCATTCGTTCATAATTATCGCCAACTGTTATGTGATAATAAACATTGATTCCTACTTCTGCTAGCTTTTGCGATAAAAACTGCGCGTTTGTATTAGCAATTTGTCCAAGTAATAACTCAGTTCCAACCGCGATTATTTCCGCTTTCATCACTCTTCATCCCAATCTTTTACGAATATTGAATGACATTGCGATTCTTAGAAAAATAGTCATACCCGGACCAAAGGGTAATCAGGACCATTGCCCAAATCGCGATTTTGTCAAAAGGTATGCCGACAAACTCAAACGGGAAATTATTCATCATTAAGACAGCAATCGCTACGATTTGAACCCAGGTCTTAATTTTTCCCCACGCGCTTGCGGCAATAACTTTTCCTTCCGCCGCTGCAATCATTCGTAGACCTGTCACTGCAAATTCCCGACTAATAATCACTATAACGACCCACGCTTCGATTCGTTGCATCTCAACAAGAGAAATAAGCGAAGCCGATACCAACAATTTGTCCGCCAGTGGATCTAAAAATTTGCCCAAATTCGTAACAATCTTCCGCTTACGGGCAATGTACCCATCTAGACCATCTGTGCTGGCTGCCAAGATGAATACCAAAGCCGCTATCAGCTCATTGTACGTCATAGTTAGAGTCCCGATGGTAAACGTGCCAAATTTGTATTCTACTAGTAGAAAAAACATGACGACAGGGACCAGAAAAATTCTGGCAAGCGTGATGCGGTTGGCAAGATTCAACTAAATAACCTCCCCAGCTAGATCATAATCGTATGAGTGGGTAATTCTCACCTTTACAATCTTACCTAGTTCTCCTTGATAATTTGAAATAAAGACTTCCCCATCGATTTCTGGAGCATCGTATTGGGTACGGCCTACGTAAATGTTGTTTCTACCTTCGTATCTCTCTACTAGGACATCCAATACCTTACCCACGTATTGACCATTCTTCTCGTTAGCAATCTCACGTTGAATTTCCATCAATATATTAGCGCGTTTTTCTTTGACATCCTCATCAATCTGATCAGGCAGGCGTGTCGCAGGAGTATCGTCTTCATTCGAATACGTAAACACACCTAGACGATCAAACTTAATGTCTTTCACAAAATCACAGAGCTTCAAGAAATCCTCTTCTGTTTCCCCTGGGAACCCAACAATTAAAGAGGTTCTCAAAGCTACATCCGGTACTTCAGCGCGGATTTTAGCAACAAGCTTACGAATATCGGTTTGACGTCCCGGACGGCGCATTCGTTTCAGAATGGCGTCCTCTGAGTGTTGCAAAGGCATATCAATATACTTACAAACTTTCGGGTTTTTAGCAAACGTTTCAATTAACTCATCTGTAAAGAACCCTGGGTATGCATAGTGTAGTCGAACCCACTCAATGCCGTCTACTTCAGACAGTCTGTTCAGTAGTTCAGGCAGCATTAGCTTGCCGTATAAATCCATACCGTAGTTAGTTGAATCCTGGGCGATTAGCGAAATTTCCACAATGCCTTTCGTTGCCAGATATGTCGCTTCCTCTACGATAGATTCGATTGAACGACTGCGAAATTTACCGCGCATGAGTGGGATACTACAGAATGTGCAATTGTTATCGCAGCCTTCTGCAATTTTGGTATATGTTGTATAAGTTCCTTCTTTTACCTTACGTTTTACCACTTGCTCGTAGTTAAACACGGGATTGCCGATCAGGCTTGTACGCTTACCAATGAGCGTGTCTTCAATCACGTTAATAATTGACATAAAATCGCCGGTTCCAACAATACCATCCACTTCAGGAATCTCATTTAATAAATCTTCTTTATAGCGTTGGGTTAAACAGCCAGCTACTACCAACGACTTTAATTTTCCGCTCTCTTTTAACTCGGCCATGTCTAAGATCTTGTTCACAGACTCTTCTTTTGCAGCATCGATGAATCCACAGGTATTCACGATAACGACAGTTGCATCATCTGGATTATCAACTAACTCATAACCCTTCTCATCGATCAGATGTGCCATCATATCTGAATCGACCAGATTCTTCTCACAACCCAAGGTTACTATGGCAACCTTTTCACGGGGTGTTGTCTTTTCGGTCATTTCTCTTCCTCCAATTGCATATTCCAGCCCAAATTCACCTAACCAGTATAATATAAGCAAAGGCGAGTAGTCAAAAAGAGTAGCACTTAAAATCAACCGTTTTCAAGCGTTCAAAGCCTGCATCCTATATGGGTTAACTCTGATTGCAAATACAATCATGTTAGCTTATAAATAAGTCCTTCTGCTAAAAAACTCCCGCCTCACTTTTGGTAGTGAAACGGGAGTCCATGAGCTTATAAAAAGTTATTGTGCCGGCACTTCGTCTTTTTGCAAAGTGAAATTAAACTTAGCCGTTTGCGCTTTAATATCACTCATTGTTATTGGAACCTGGTTAACTATTATTTCAACGGCAGGTGAATAACCTACATGCAGAAAAGCAGTATCTTGTGCCTCTATGGTTTTTTCTTCACCTTTTTGAAGAGTAGATTCAAATAGTTTTTTCCCTCGATCTTTATCTCTCACCTGTATCCAGCAAGCACCACGGGTTGCTTTAATCGTCACTGAGATTTTATCCGTATTGCCAACCTTGTAATTGTAATACTTTCCTTGCTGGGATTCAAAAGTAAGTGTACCCGCAGCCCCAGCACCATCCGTCTCAGGTAAATTCACATCAGGCATCGTAACATCTGGAGGCGTTGTCGTTGCTGGCGGTGTAGTTGTTCCAGGAGTAGTCGGAATCTGTCCTTGACCCGGAGTTTGATTCGGAGTAGGAGCCCCTCCTCCACCTTGTGTGGTATCAATGATACCTTCAGCGGGCTTTTGAACAGTAGGTGGTGTACTATCCCGGTTCACTAGTGCCATATAAGCAACGCCAAGAACTAAGATGATAAATAGTGTTAATAAAGTAGGAGCTACCCAGCTACCGGTTTGAAAAGGTGATCGCCTTTGAACCACATGGCGTCTTTGTAATCGTTCCACCTCTTCTTGTGGCGGTTGGGATGGCAAGTCGGCCTGGTAATGCTCTACGATCTGATTAGGATCCAATCCTACCGCTTCCGCATAGCTTTTGATAAAAGCTCTTGCATAAAAGTGGCCGGGCAACATGTGAAAATCTCCCCGCTCAATCGCTTCTAAATATCTGGTTTGGATTTTTGTCATTTTTTGTATATCATTGAGCGAGATTCCTTTTTCTTCTCTTGCTCTCTTCAATACTTGGCCGAGCTCAGACACAATGTAGCCTCCTTACGTCATCTCGAAGTCATTAAAACTTCTCGTGTTGATTAATTCATATGTAATCTCTTCATCGGGATGATGTCTCAACTCAATAATGTAGTGGAAATCAGACAGCTTGTACTCTGTCTCTCTTGCAAAAATATCAGGGTGTTCAATGACTTTAGTAGCTGGGAAAGCCATAATCTCACGCAACAAGCTGTGATGACGTTCCGTTGAGCGCATGGTTGAGACGATCCCATCAATCAAATATACATGATTAGCTGTCATTTCATCAACGGTCAAGGAACTACGAACTGTTTGTCTTAATAAAGTTGATGAAATAAACGTCCAACGCTTATTGGAGGATACACTGGCTGCGATCATAGACTCTGTTTTACCTACCCGAGGCATTCCACGAATTCCGATTAATTGATGCCCCTCTTTTTTAAATAGCTCTCCTAGAAAATCAACCAGAATTCCTAATTCGTCACGAATAAAGCGAAATGTTTTTTTATCTTCCGCATCACGTTCGATATAACGTCCGTGACGGACAGCTAGACGGTCAAGCATGGTAGGCGGACGTAGCTTGTTAATTTCAATATTGCTTACTTTTAACAACAGGCTACGTAAGGCTTCAATCTTATCATTGTCATCTGTGGATAATAACATTCCTCGCGTGTTGGTTTGAACACCATTAATTGTACGAATGTTAATGTTAAGCATCCCCAGAATGGAAGCTAAGTCTCCTAGCAAACCAGGACGATCCTTTATTAAGCGATATTCTAAATACCACTCAAAAAATTCCTTCTCCTCCGTAAGCATCATGTATCCCCTTTTTTTCTGTAAGAACAATCCTAATTGTTCTTCCCCCGTGATAGATGGCTTTTCAACAATAGTATACCATTTGCATGTAGAAGGACAAAGAAAAAATGCAGAAAACATGCCAATGATACCAATAAAAATTCTTTTACTGCACTTTATCAGCGCCTCGCTCTTTTGTTTATCAATAATCATTTCTATGCGCCGTTCAACTTATTATTCTCTTATAAAAAAATACGCTTATTTTAATCTGTCTGCTTATCTTACATTTCTTCGTATAAAAAACAGCCCTTACGTCTTTCCTAACGTAAGAGCTACTTTTCCTCAAAAGAAAAATCTATTCAATTTTACCATCGCTTACAAGCTTAACCATGACACTAGCTAGGGCGCGACGTTGCTCGTCATCACCAGCATCCCATAGTTGTTTAAGTAAACGTTCTTGTTCGTTTTTCGGATCAACCTGATCAGCTAGGTATCCACCGATTTGATATGCTACATTTTGAATGGTATCGGAGTTCATACCAGCTTGTGTAGCTTGTTGGACGCGTTCAGATAAAAAACCTTTCCAATCACTAAAGTTATCAAGTACTGACATCCCAATCCCTCCTTAAGCACTCTTCGGACGCTTTTGTCCGCTCAGAATTAGAATGCGTTTCAGTCCTGATTTTTATACAGGGAGAAGGAAAAGTTACTGAGCTTTTACATCCATGTTTTCATTTCTAGGTATGCCAGCCACCATTAACCGAAATGGTTTGACCAGTAATATACCCGGCCTCCTTTTGCAATAAGAAGGAAACGGCTTCGGCTACCTCTTCTGGTCGTCCAAGTCGTCCCATTGGAATCTCTTCGGTTACAGCTTCTCTTTCTTCCAGGGTAAACCGATCCATCATTCCGCCTAAAATAGCACCTGGCGAGACCGCATTGACTGTAATGTGGTTACGTGCTACTTCTTTAGCCAATGCTTTTGTAAAGCTAAGAATAGCACCTTTTGTCATGGAATATAAAACCTCACACGATGCACCTGTCTCTCCCCATATCGAGGAGATGGTAACAATTCGCCCAAATCTAGCCTGTAGCATTGCTGGAAGTCCTTGCTGTGATACAAAAAAGCAAGAGCCTATGTTAACTCGAACCAATTGATCAAATAATTCTGGGCTTACCTCGCTCAAGAGACCCACATGATCAATCGAAGCATTATTAACGATATACAATGGCTTCACTGGCATTTGACTAAACATGGCCGCGACTGCATCAGGTTGAGATAAATCAGCCTGTAGCGCAATCGCCGGCACATTTTTGCTTTCACAATACGCTAACAATACGTTTATTTTCTCTTTCTGTGTGTTGTAATGAAGATACAGTGGGATTGATTCGTCAGCTAGCTTCCGGGCAATAGCTTGCCCAATCTCACCGGAAGCTCCCGTAACCAATGCCCATGCTTGCTTGTCTTCCATGTATTTCTCCTCTTCCCCGGTTGCCTATGCCTGTGAACGTACGATCGAGACCGCCATCTGACTTTCTTGTAGATGGTCATGCATACGCTTTTGTACATCCTCTAACGTAATTTTTTCTAAAGTAGGTACGATTTCAAACAAATCAATTCCATTAAATTTATAACTAGTAAATTGATTAGCAATAAATTCAAGGGAATTTAACGAGCGCAGGAAAAGTCCGATTCTTCTCCGTTTTTGCCGTTGGAACGATTCCTCATCAATTCCTCGCGCTTTTGCCTCCTTGATTTCCTGTGTGATAACGCTAACTAGCTTTTCGGGATCAGGTGTATCTCCGCCTAAAATCGTATAGCCGTAATCAGTCTCGTTGCTGTAATCAAAATCAAAGGATTCTGTAAGGAGTCCTTCGTCATAATATCTTTGGTAAAAACTAGAGCTGTTTCCAAACAGTAAATCTAGCATCAATTTTGTCGTTAGTTCCCGTT
>NZ_LSSO01000161.1:0-10334 GCF_001645205.1 Brevibacillus sp. SKDU10
ACGATTAGCTAGCTAATCGACAAACCGCCTCATACAGATACTCTACGCCAATACAAATATCTGAAGCATGGGACCACTCGTCAGGGTGATGACTAATCCCATCCTTACAACGAACAAATAGCATCCCCATTTGCGTTGCCTCAGACAAAATCATCGCATCGTGACCTGCCCCACTATGCATCAGCGGTAATTCGTTCTGTCTTCTCAGGCCGATCTGACGAAACATCTGTACAAGTTCAGTCGCGGCATCTGCCTTTTTGATCGCCAGCGTATTCTCTAGCTGATACGTTAGCCCGCGTCGCAAGGATATTTCTGAGAGGAGGGCATCTATATCTGTTAAGATATGCAACAACCGTGTTTCATCTATATCTCTAATATCAACTGTAAATGAAACAGAACCCGGAATAACATTGCAAGCACCAGGTTCTACCTCAAAAGTACCCACAGTGCCCACCGTAGGCTTGCTACGATCAGAACCACATATTTTTTCTATTCCTAAAATGGCTTCGGCCGCAGCCATGATCGGGTCGTTGCGCATGCTCATCGGTACTGTACCTGCATGACCTGACTTCCCTATGAATTTGATGGTCAATAATTTCACACCCATGATACTGGTAACAATTCCAACCGGCTCGTTCACTGCTTGTAAATATGGACCCTGTTCAATATGTAGCTCTAAATATGCCTTGATCTCCGCAGAATTCCGTATATCTGATACATCTTTTAGAGGAGGAAAGCCACACTGCTGAAGAGCCTCTATCCTGGTTACACCCTGGTTGTCGCGTCTCATCATATCCTCTGGGGTAAGCTTACCACACATCCCTCTACTCCCAAAAAAACCATCTGAAAAACGAACTCCTTCTTCGTCGCAAAAAGCAACTACTTCAATCGGGTGTTCATGCAAAATATTATTTTCATGTAAAGCTTGAACTACCTCTATTCCCCCAATTACTCCAACCGTGCCATCGAATCTACCACCATTAGGAACCGAATCGATATGAGAACCAAGCATTACGACAGGCGCATGTGGATTATTTCCTTCTTTCCTACCAATTACATTCCCGAAGCAATCCTTGCGAACAGACATTCCAGCCTCTTTCATCCAGCCGGCAACCATACGTTGTGCCACCATATCCTCAGCCGTCAATGCTAATCTAGTAACACCTTGTTCCGGCGTCCTACCAATTTCACCTAATTGTCGCAACCTACTGTCAATTCTTTGCTCTTTTATCTGTACGTGTAAGTCAGTAACCTGTTTCTGTTTTTTATAACTGTCCATAACACCAAATCTCCTCTATCTAGATGAAATCGTATGCAGTAGTTAGTAATCTATTATTTCATGAAATTGATTTTTTTACTATCCAGAAAAAGGCGAAAAGCCGATTCCCCTTATAGAACAGGAAAACGACTTTTCGTACTGATCTAATATTTTTTCAACAGCTCGCTTAATTCTGCAGACTCCGGATATTCAATGGGAGCTGTTCCATAATTTTTACCGTCCTCTGAATAAAACATGAGATTTTTATTATCTCCATCCACGATGAAGAGGATGCTTTTTGCATTGATCTCTTGTTTGTTCTCTGTACCTACAAAAGCTGGCATGCCATGTTTGGTTGCTTGTTCATATTTAAATTCAATAGCAAGACCTTCCTTGACAGTCTTGGCGGCAGCTTCATTACTTTCATCAAACCGTATGACATATCCTGGGTTTTCTGTCCGTTTATTTGTCAGTGTAAAATTGTTTTAAAATCCTTATCCTCTGGTTTTATCAATTCTTTAGAGCCTTGCTTGTAAATAATCATCTCTTGAGGAGCAGATAGAGCTTGTACGGCTTTTTCATCTGAAGGCTTAGAAGTCACTGGTTGTTGTGTTACCGTTTTAGCTTGTTCTTGCTTTTGCTCTTGTGCCGCTTGTGCTGGAGTATCTGCCGGTTTTTAATTATTTCCACATGCAGATGCTAATGCGGCTACTAGAAGTACTGCTGGAGCCCATGCTGTCTTATTCATGATCGTTTTCCCCTTTTTCTAGTTGGTTTATTTCACAAGGAGTATGACGAGGAATACTACAAAAGTTTACTTACATCCCCATGAGGAGTTCCTCTTTGTTATCATGACAGCATTCATACTAGGGTGAGGCGTCATACCTGCAAAAGCATTCTTACTAATAATCTCGTCCCTTCCCAGAATCCCCCAAATCAATCAGCTCCTCAGGATAAGGCTCAAAAAAGCGTTGCTGTAACAAATATTCTTGTTCATATCGAAATACCCACGATTTCAAAAGACTGGTCATGCTACTCAGCGGCAATTTTCGTTCTCGATACCGATGCAATAAATGCTTAAAGTGATCCTTTTCCCTTGTAGATAGCCTTGTACGAAAATGGCCCATAATATGTTCACAAACATTAATATTGGAGGTATATCGGGCTGCACGCTTGAACATGTTAGGTAAAAGGGCAGCGTACTCGTTCCAGACCTGTTGCTTCTCTTTTTTCTCATGATTTGCAACAATCTTACCTAATTCTTTTGTAAGCTTCTGATTATAGGCCATAAATAAATATTTATTCTCAGCATGGAATTGAATTAGATTTCGGATAGTAGGGTCCAAGCTCAATTGGCGAAAATACGCTAGTGTGAACAGCTTTGTAAAGAAATGCTCTCGAATGGTAAAGTTCTTTAGCCTGCCCTCTTCCTCTATAGCCGCATAAGGAAAATACGCGTTTACCTTCCCACCAAAGAAACCAGGAGCGCTTTCTACAACGGGTGCTTTTTCCCATCCACTATATACTTTGACATCTTTTACACCGCAGCTGGGAGAGCGACTTTTCAGAATAAAACCATCCACTTCTCCTACATTTTGTAAAAAAGCATCGGCAAAACTACTCATCTGCTGACTAAGATCTGCTCGTGTTGAAGGTTGAACGAGCCGATGCTGTTCGCCTTCTTTAATGATTCGAATGGTTTCCCGGGGGATACCCAAACCAATCTCTATCTCAGGACAAACAGGAATAAAGGTTACAAAGGGAGCCAAGCTTCGAACGGTTTGATCTGAAAGCACATCTCCATTGTACCGGCACTCTGCAAACTCTAAACATTTACTTACAACAACAATCGGCTTGGTTTTCATCTCCACACTTGCCCCTCCACCTGTTGGAAATCTTCTTTATTTTATCCGTTTACTTCCATACAATACGAACAGATTTTTCTTACAGAAGTGTAAGCTGATTGTAAGCTAGATGCATTTTGTTATATTGACAAACCTAGTAGACTGTACTCAACACTACTAGAAAATGCTTGGGAGGTATTTTGTGTCTATCAACAAATTTGTAATCATTCTAGCAGCCACCGCAGCTAGTATACTCCTTCTTCTATTTGCCTTGAGAGGTCAATCGGTTATGCTTGATCGCCTCAACCCTATTATTCCAGTTAAGCCTTACTATACGATAGTGCAAACGGACGGTAAAAAACTAAACGATACACAGTGGGAATATCAATTGGTGGGGTATGATGATGAGGGTCAGCAAAATACCTTTATTATGATCGCTTCTAAAAATCTGCGTAAAGGTGCATATTTAGAGGTTTATGCGAAGGGATTAAATGGAAAAGGCTGGACGGAGGTAACTCCGGCAGGCATTCCTGAAAAAGCACAGATAAAATTAAGTTCCCCTAAAGAATCCTCCTGAGCATATCGTTCACAAAATGTAGAAAAATCTTAGAAGAATACGCTCTTTTAATAATTTTGGTTTCTATCCTAATGATATAAAAATAGGCTGCTTCCTGCCGGGTTCTTCCTAGCACGAAACAGCCTATTTTCATCATATTCATGTTTCCTTTATTGATTACATTCGATCTCTAAGACTGCCGTATAACGGGCGATCATAACATACATAACAAAGTAGTGGCAACACACAAATAGCAATCATCACGTACAGCATAAAGACTGGTGAGAAGCTTTCGTATAAAAGCCCCCCGATGAATGGACCAATCATCCGCCCGGCAGTCGCAGCACCACTCACAGCCCCTTGGAATAATCCCTCTTTACCGGGAATCGAAAGCTCTGCCGCCGCGGCTGGCACTGCTGGCCATAAGAGCATTTCTCCTAAAGTCACAATTATCATACCGCACACAAAATGACTATACGCCTGATCAAATGCTAAAACACCCATTCCACAAACAAAGATAAACAATCCACCGATCATTTGAGAACGAAGATTAGATAAATAATGACGTGTGACGTAAGCGGACAACGGCTGAGCTAAAATGATCAATGCTCCGTTAATCGTCCACAATAAACTATATTGAGATAATGAGTATCCTAATTTTGTCATGTAAGAGGATAGATTGGTTGACCATTGCACATAAGGAATCCAGGTTATCGCAAAGCCTAAACACAGAATTAATAAGGATAGACCTGAGGGTGTTTTCCAGATAGAGGTCTCATTCTTGGAAGCCTTATAAGCAGCTTTCTCTGTCTTTCTTTGCAGATTTCTAGCAGCAGTTTCTGCCGCAATCTTCTTTAAATCTAGGCCAAAACCAATAACGGCTAAAAAGATCAAATTAGTTGCACCATTTACTAAAAAAACAAACATAAACGATACACTAGCAACCACTCCACCCAGCGCAGAGCCAAGCGCTACACCTAAATTTTGCGACAAATATAACAAGTTAAACGCGCGTCGTCCCCCCTCCGGCCAAATACTTCCGGCCATTGCATTGAGGACCGGGAACACCATGCTATTGCTGAAGCCAAGTACGCCCATCATACAAACATAAAATGGCCATACGCGAAAAAAAGCAAGTGAGGTAACACAGGCAGCCGAGATAAGCACCCCAGCAAAAATGGTTTTTATGCCGCCTATCTTGTCATGCAGAATGCCACCTGCCATACTCCCGATGATTCCCATACCAGCATGGAGCATCAGGACGAGTCCAGCTACCGTTGCTGGTTTACCCAATATTTGAGTGATATAAATATTATTTAGCGGCCAAATAAAAGACATCCCCGTTACATTAATAATGGCCCCGATCGCCAAAATCCACAAGGTTCGAGGATAGGTGGATAACATTTTGGATAACACGCTCGTACTCCCCTCTCATGCTGTTACAATCTGCCGAAACAAGTTAATGAATACAACCAAATAAAATAACAGAAGCCCTCATCTTGGTCAATTCATTTTTCATCGTTTACTCCGATTGATTTTTGCTCCAGCCTTTGACAAGAGGCGATCTGTAGCTGACAGACCTTCAATTGTTGCTACACCTATTCCAAACATCGCTGCACGGCACTCAAACTCTACTCGCTCCATAAGTGCTACAACCTCCTCCACTGATGTTGTAGCCGCTTCAAGCAACGCACGACCCAATCCAACCAAATCTGCTCCCAAAGCAATCGCTTTCGCCGCTTCGACTCCGTTATAAATTCCCCCACTTCCGATTAAAGGGAAGAACGGAAGCTCTTCTCGAATGGTTTGTAAAGAAACAGATGTTGGAATCCCCCAATCTCGAAATGCTTCTGCGGCCATTTGCTTCATGGGTTCATTAGATCGATGCTTTTCCACCTCAATCCAGGATGTTCCCCCTGCTCCTGCTACATCAATAAAGGAAACTCCAGCATCCACAAGCCGTCTAGCTGTTTGTGAATCGATTCCAAAGCCTACTTCTTTTACCCCGATGGGAATTTGACTTGCCTTACAAACCTGCTCAATTTTGGGCAAAAGATGCCTAAAATCCTGATCACCTTCAGGTTGAAAAATCTCCTGCATACTATTTACGTGTAATACCAGTGCATCAGCTTCAACAAGCTCTACACAGCGAAGACATTCCTTTACGGTGTAGCCATAATTTAGTTGAACAGCCCCTAGATTTGCGATGATTGGAATAGACGGGGCATATTCTCTGACTTTAAAAGTTCGAGCAAGCTCTTCGCTTTCCAATGCTGCACGTACGGAGCCAAGCCCCATAGCCCAGCCTCTAGCCTCTGCCGCCATCGCAAGCTTAGTATTTATTTGCTGGGCATTCTTCGTCCCACCTGTCATGGAGCTTACAAGGAAAGGGGTTCCCATATGTTTTCCTAAGAAAGTCGTATGTAACGAAACATCAGCAAAATGAATCTCTGGAAGGGCCGCATGTAAAAACTGATATTGCTCTAGACCTGTGGTCAGTCGATTAGATACCTCTTTATGTAAACAAATCTCAATATGCTCTGATTTACGTTTTTCAATCTCTGACGGATGCGTCACTAACAATCACCTTCCTGCATGTCATTCTATGTCTAATCCTGCATTGCCATACTCCATTCTACTACTCTAATTCTATCTTGTAAAAAATAAGCTTCCTGTCAGAAAAAACTTTTTGCCTTGTTGCCTAACTTTTCAACGTAGTGAGACTTGTACTTCTTTCTTCCTTTCTGAATAAAAAGTCCTCTGGAAGGTTTAGGATAAACAGCATAGAGTTTCGAAATGAAGCTTGGAGGTGTTTTGCAATGTACTATTCTCGCAAGCAAGAAGAGCCGGTAGAAGATGTGGAAACCTCAATCTGGGCATGTACCAAAGATGATTGCATCTGCTGGATGAGAGAAAATTTATCCTTTGACGAAATACCGGTTTGTCCGATCTGCAGCTCCTCTATGGTTAAGGATTCTAAAATGCTCCCCCCTATTGCTTAAGCTTTGTTCATGGGAAGCGTGTCTCATAAAAGAGAGGCAGGCTTCCTTTTCTCTATGATTTCATCCACAGGAAGCTTATGGTATACTTTTTCTTGATATGTATAGTATATCTTGAAGATATAGAACCACGGAGGATTGCATGCTAACTTTTGAACAAAAAAAAGCGATTATTGAATCGTTCCCAGAACTAACAAAAAAAGAGGTCTCATTAGGACGCTTAAACTATCATTTTGAGGGAAGTCTACGTGACAAAAAGATTGTGGTAAATCACCTTCATCCAAATGGAAACGGCTTTGTCTATGCGGGTCACCTGCCGAAAAAAAAGACTGGTCCAAAAGGTATGGTCAATATCCGCGATTATTCCGAGGAGCAGTTGCGCAGCTTGATCGCTGACTCCATCGCGTATCTATCAACAGAACAGGAAGCAAACGACAACACCTTGGATTCAGATGATCCTATTGAAGAGATTTGGGTAAACCAGAAAGGCGATTCACTACGATTGGTACAGGAAGATGAATTGTTTAACATCTATACGGGAAACAATCTGGAGGATTCCTATAACTCCTATAAAGGTGCAGTAACGTATTTGCAAAGTGAAGACTTTACACGCCAAGAATAAGATGGAAGACCCTTAATGAAGGGCTTTTTCTTACATTCAATGTCTTGATCAGATTCGATCTTTTAAAAGCAAAAAAGCTTTCCACGAAAGAATATCTGGAAAGCCTTTTTGCTTTTTACTGTCTTAGTATTTCATTCCATGCATAGCTATGGGCATAAATAACCTGTTTACCTGTAAATGCTCCTTGGATTGCTTCTATTCGTAAGTACGGACTCAGCATTTGCATCAATGGTGGTGCGAATGATCATGCTGATCTTGATTTCCCTGCTGTCCCTTTTCTTTTTCCAAGGCTTGTAGCTCTTCTTTTGACGGGCTACCCACAAGGACACGCTTGGTTGGAAGCAAATCTACCCCATGTGCTTTGACATAGGCTTGTACGTAATATACGCCGTCCTCTTGAAAGATTACGTTGCTTTGATAGACACCATTCGAACCTTCTTGATGATCTACCTTTCCTTCTATATGGTTATGGTCTGGTATTTCTCCCTTTAATACCGCTTTATATTGCTTACTCCCTTGCTCCTGATTCGCCATTTCTTGCACATGTATCAATTATTGTTACAGCTATCGACACGATATTCTCAGAGTAAGAAAAAACATAGTCTAACCCCTTTTTCACCCAAATTTTCGAACTCTTTCACTAAACCAGCTATAGGTTCTTAGCCCAGCCATTAAAAGATGGTTTTCCTAGTTTTAATGGACGTACCATCAAGAAAAATGAAGTATGTTTTCGTCCACAAACAAAAACCCTTACACCTCCTACAGGCACAAGGGTTCTGACAATTAATTGGCATTCATGCTACCTTCCAGTCGTGAATATTCTGCTTCTTGCAGTTATAGAAACCGTCTATGTAAGCTTTATGGACTTATTATCATGATATATCACTTGGTTACCTGTTACTTCAAAATGGATTGGAAAGATAATACAGACATTTTCATTAGGAGTGTTTTCCCTAGGTACTCCCTTGAATATTGTCTGCTATAGTTTGACCAGTAAAAAAAGATCCAAAACGAGGTGTCTATTCGAGTTATTTTTGAGTGTTATAACCCAACTATGTGGTCCGCTCGGAAAATTCTGAACTGCATAGATGTCTCCTATAGGATTAGTGGTGAAACCTCCACTAATCGCCGTTTCAGAGGACTTTCCAAACATTCGACACACCAAGTATTCTTGTGTGAGCATTAAAAACGGCCACCTGTACAGTTTATAACCTGATCCATGATCATCCGTATCTACATCTCCCCGCTCTGGATTAAACACTTCCTCCCTTGTGGAATAACGATTCATTGTTTCCCGTATTTGTTGAACAGGGTAGTGCGCAGCAGGATGCGTCCATGCATTATATACAGGATATATAGGAACGGGAATAAAGTTATTCATTCGATCAACCCCTGGTATTCTAATCATATTGATGATCTATCTTATTATAGGAATGGTTTGAATGTGAAATCGTTTTGCTCGTTTTAAAGGAAATGCTACTAACATCTCGGGGATACAAAATTACGTACTGAGGATGGTATCTAAACAACAAACGTCTATTCTTCGTGTTTTTGTGAAATCAGGTGATAATTCAGTTTTGGGGTTATAAAGTTCAGTCACTGTTACGTAAGCTAAAAAAGTCCGTTTACAAACCGAAAAGGTTTAAAAACGGACTTTTTTGTACGGTAAGAAATCAAATAATCATAAGAAATACAACATAAGTTTTTGTTACTCATTATTTAGTCACGATGCTTAAGTACACTTTTATTACGGGAATAACCAAAATAAATACTGAACCCTACTGCTGACCAAGAAAGATAATACATCCATATTTTTGCTGATAAATTAAAAGCTAAAAATAAGCAAAAAATGATTGCCAGAATTGGAAGAATAGGTACAAGAGGCATTTTGAAATTACGTTTTAAATTTGGCTGCGTTTTTCTTAAAACAATGAGTGACAGTGCTACGAGTGCAAAGTTCAAAATGGCGGACATATTCGCAATATCTGCTAATTCTTTTAAATCAATTAATCCAGCCACGATAGCCCCTAAAACACAAATGATCCATGTAGAGGACGTCGGAACGTGAGTTTTACTATTAACTGTCGAGAATAATTTAGGTAATAATCCATCACGACTCATTGACAGTAGAATACGTGGCACTGCAAACATGTAAGCAAATAAAACAGCTATAATTCCAATTACTGCGCCAACAGATAAAATAACTGCCGCCCACCCTTGCCCTACACTTTCAAGTGCATAAGCCAAAGCGTCTCCAACATTTAATTCTTTATAGGATACCATTCCTGTTAAAATAGTTCCTAAAATAACGTAAATAGTAGTACAAGCTAGTAAAGATCCTAAAATACCTCGAGGCAAGTTTCTCTGAGGCTCTTTCACTTCCTCAGCAGATGTTGAAATAGCGTCAAAACCAGTGAATGCGAAAAATACTGAGGCTGCTCCAGCAAATACACCACTTATTCCAAATGGCATAAAAGGTTGCCAATTTTCAGGTTCGATGAAAAATGCACCTATAATAATAAACAGTAAAACAATAGAAATTTTGATAGCCACTGTGATATTATTGACTTTTTTACTTTCTGTTAGACCTCTTGTTAATAAATAAGACATACAAATTACGATAAATACTGCGGGTAAATTTATAATCCCACCTTGGCTAGGAATAGTGACTAGACTATTCGGAAGGTGAATTCCAACAAGTGATAATGCACTATTAAAATATGCTGACCATCCCCCGGCAACAGATGCTATCGAAACTGTATATCCTCCTACAATAGACCATCCTACCAAGAAAGCTACTATCTCACCTAATGCTACATAGGTATAGGCGTAGGCACTTCCCGAACTTGGAATCGCTGATGAAAACTCCGCATAACATAACGCTACCAGACCACATACAATTGCAGAGAGAATAAAAGAAAGAGATATAGCGGGACCTGAGTTTCTTGCAGCTACTAACCCTGTAATAACTAAGACACCTGTTCCAATGGTTGCTCCCATCCCCATTAGTATTAAATCGAAGGCGCCAAGTGACCTTTTTAATTTTTTTGATTGG